>CAUJKL010000989.1 GCA_963204995.1 Planctomycetota bacterium
CGGCAGCGTCGATGCCGGAATCATTTGGGATTCGACCGTCGTTCAATATGACGACCTGACCGCTGTGGAAGTCGCTGAACTGGATGCGGGGACCGCCAACATCGAGGTGAGTGTCGTGGCCTTCTCGAAGAATCCGACGGCAGCGATTCACTTTGCTCGCTACTTGTCTGCTCGCGACCGCGGACTGGAAACCTTTCGCGCAACCGGTTTCAAGGCGGTTGACGGCGACGTGTGGGAAGAGCATCCCGAACTGACATTTTTTGCCGGAGCAGTCAATCGCGCCGCGCTCGAACCGGTGATCAAAGAATTCGAAGAGCGGGAAGGTGTGACCATCAACGCCGTCTTCAACGGCTGCGGCATTCTTACCGCGACGATGCGAGGTATCCTCGGTGGACAGGCGGGGAGCTTCCCCGATGTGTATATGGCGTGCGACGTCTACTACTTAGAAGCGGTCAACGAGTTGTTTCAAGATGCGGTCAACGTATCTGATACCGACATCGTGATCGTCACTCAGAAAGACAATCCTAAGAACATCAATTCGCTGGCCGATTTGGCCAAGCCAGGGGTTCGTGTTGTCTTGGGTCAACCAGACAAGTGTACGATCGGCGTGCTGTCGCAACGACTGCTGCAAAGCGAAGGACTGTACGAAACCATCAAAGCGAATGGAAACCTGGTGAACCAGACAACAAGTTCCGCGTTTCTGATTCCGCAAGTTGCCACCGGCGCTGCGGATGCAGTATTGGCGTATCGAACCGATACTCAGGCGGAGGGCGAACGGCTCGGTATCGTCAATATCGACTCGCAATTAGCCAAGGCGATTCAGCCGTTTAGTGTTGCCCGTTCCAGCGATCACAAGTATCTCGGACGACGCCTGTTCGCCAAGCTGGCACAATCCCGCGATAAATTCGAGTCGAAGGGTTTCAACTGGCGACTCGACGATCAACGCTCTGCCAGTGCGAACTAATCGGAGCGTCGCGACAGTGTCGGAAAATACTGTGCCTGAGAATCCCGCGCCCGAAAACTCTATCGACAACATGCGTCGCGTGCGAACCGATCCGTTGTTCTATGCGATTTTGGGAACAATTGGCGGCACCTATGTCCTGTTGATCGTAGCCATGCTGCTGGCCGACGGCGTTTACATGTTCACGAGCGACATGACGCGGCGTGTCATCTTGGACTTCTCGGCCAATGCGGAAGGCAAGCCATTGAAGATTGGTGATGTTGTCGCCGATCAGTATGCTCCCTACGGATTGACGATCTCGACGCATGATTCGACCAAACATCCAGCTCGCATCATCGACAGCGACAAGCCCTCTGCGGGCAACAGCAATCTTGGCTCGCCGAATCAGGCATTCGGTGGAGCTGGGGTTGGGCACGGCGGAGACGAGTCGTCGCGTGGCCGCAATGCGATGCCGCTCGGCAAAGTGTTGGTGATCGCGGAAGAATCGCCGACGGTCGATCATGGCTCGCAGCATGGACAGTTCGTCACGAACTGGGTCAGTCCGGTTCGTGTTGATCGTGTAATTCTTGACGCACTGGTTGCCGGAGACCGAGGCGAGATTGTTACCTATTCCCGCGACGGTTCAGTGATCAATCGGCACGCGATCACCGAGCCATCCTCCGGCGGTTCGATCGTCGCAGAGATCGGCGACGAAGGCGTCTCGCGCATGGACGTTACAACCGGGGCTTCCGCCGAGGCGACCGTCGAATACACGCTCGCAGGAACGATGACCGCGAAGTTGAAGCAGCCGAACCGTGAGACGATTCGGATCGGTAGCGTTCGTGTCGTGCCGCCAGAAGCAGGCCAGATCTTACCGCTAACCAGTCCAGGCTCACTGATATTCACTTGGCAGGATCCCGTGCAGTTAGACGACGTGCAGTTGCTCGACGTGAACGCGAGTGGAGGCGTCGTCGTTACGTACGATCTTGAAGGGCAGGAGCTGGCGAAACGAGAGATCGAGAACTTGGGGCCGAACAGCGTCCAGCGAGTTGGCATCGGGCAACCAGGCGTCGCGAAACTTGAGGTCCGGCTTCCCCACGGCGGTGCCGTCGCTCAACTCAGCTTTACGTGGAGCGGTCGCATCCGAGACGCGTGGCAGCGCGAGAATCCACGATTGGCTCGCTTCTTCTACAACCCGATTACGAAGGCCTTGCAGAAGTCCGAGATTCAGTATTCGATTCGCCTCACGCTTATCTCCTGCACGATCACGACGATCCTTTCCCTGTGGGTCGCGATTCCTATCGGCTACTTGATGTCGCGTCATCATTTCTTCGGGCGCGACTTGATCGATGCCATTCTTGATATTCCAATCGTCTTGCCGCCGCTCGTAGTTGGCTTGAGCTTATTGATCCTGTTCCAGTTCCTGCCCGTGTCAGTTCGAGAAGCGGTTGTGTACCAGATCCCGGCTGTGATCCTGGCTCAATTCGCGGTCGCCTGTGCGTTTGCTGTTCGCACGATGCGGGCCACGTTCGATCACATCGACGCACGGCACGAACAAGTGGCGTTAACACTTGGTTGCAGCCGCGCCCAGGCATTCGGCATGGTCGTGCTGCCGGAAGCGAAGCGCGGCGTGTTGACGGCGGCTACGCTAGCCTGGGCAAGGTCGCTGGGCGAGTTCGGCCCGCTGTTGATCTTTGCGGGCACGACGCGTAACAAGACGGAAGTTCTCTCCACCACGGTTTTCCTGGAGCTAAACATCGGCGACCTCGGCGCCGCGGTCGCTGTGTCGTTGATCATGGTCGCGGCAGCCGTTATCGTTCTCGTTCTGGCCCGTGCTTGGGGCACTCGTAATCTTGCGATCTAACGGCGCTGCTTGTGATTGTTATCGAAAAACTTACCGCTCACTCAGGTCAATTCACGTTGAAGGACGCGTCCTTTGTCGTGCCGACCGGCACGTACGGGATGTTGATGGGCCGCACCGGCACCGGCAAGACGACGATCCTGGAAACCATCGCCGGGCTGAAACGCGTCACCGGTGGGCGGATCTTGTTGGGCGATCGCGATGTGACCGGTTTGAAGCCCGCCGAACGCAATATTGGCTACGTGCCGCAGGATGGCGCGTTGTTCTCGACGATGACTGTACGCGCACATTTGTCCTTCGCGCTGGATATTCGGCGAGTCGCTCGCCCCCAGATTGACGAACGCGTGGCTGAATTGGCGGAGTTGCTGGAGATCGAGGATCTGCTTCATCGCCTGCCGCGCGGCTTGAGCGGCGGCGAGAAGCAGCGCGTGGCGATTGGACGTGCATTAGCGTTTCGTCCGAGTACGTTATTGCTCGACGAACCGTTGAGCGCCCTTGACGATGAGACCCGTAACCAACTCTACTCACTACTTAAGCATGTCCAGGAGCATACTGGCGTCACGACACTTCACGTCACGCATCACATGCAAGATGTTCTGCGTCTGGCGGACAAATTGTTCCGCATCGAAGACGGAGTTGTCACCGAGCAGCCCGTCAGTACACAGCGTTCCAATACAAACAATTCGTAGGGTGTCGGCATCAGCCGCCCCCCCAATCCTCAAAGGAGTATTCATAAAAGTCGCGACGATCGAAACGAAAAAGGGCAACATCCGCATACAACTGCACGACGACAAGACTCCCAAGACCGTGGAGAATTTCGAGAAGCTGGTTGCCAAGGGCTACTACGATGGCTTGAAGTTTCATCGCGTCATCCCGAACTTCATGATCCAGGGTGGCTGTCCTCAGGGGACGGGAACCGGCGGTCCGGGTTACAAGTTCGCGGACGAGTTTCACGCCACGCTCAAGCACGATGGTCCGGGAATCCTCTCGATGGCCAACGCTGGCCCCAACACGAATGGCTCGCAGTTCTTCATCACGCACGTGGCCACACCGCATCTCAACGGCAAGCACTCGGTTTTCGGCAAAGTTCTGGAAGGTCAGGACGTTGTCAACAAGATTGTCATGGGCGACGTCATGGTGAAGGTGACGATTGCGGAAGAAGAGGAGTAGGAGTCGCGTTGGGTCTCGCGTGTGCGATAGCTTAGTTCGAGTTTTGCATTTTTTTTGGACTGCGGTGACTTGTCACCGCTTTGCTCTCCAGTGCGAAGCACTTTTTCAGCATCACCGCAACTTACATTGGATAGCGAATAATTGGCTCCAAGTCGAAAAATACCAAAGCGG
>CAUJKL010000990.1 GCA_963204995.1 Planctomycetota bacterium
AACGTCGCTGGCGTTCGTCTTCCGATAGCTCGCCGTTCACCATGTCGGGCAACAATTTCATCCGCAACGCTTTTACTCGGGGAACGACAGGTCCGCTCTGCTTTCGGCCCAACCACTCGTCTTCCAGCGGCTGGAGCAAACGATCGACCAATCCCGTCAAACGATCCGCAAATCGCCCCGACTGTTCCTGGCCAAAGTGCTCGATTTCCTTGAGGCAAAGCAACGCTCGCCCGACTTTCACGATACGATCGTAAACGCCTAAATGCCGTTGAGGCAACCACGAGAAGCGGTGTTCGATGTTCGTTAACACTTCATCAACCACCCTTTCCAAGTCGCCGCTAAAGAGGTATTTGATACCGATCGTATGCACGACCACTTTGCCGCCTGCCACATTCTTCGCGCGGCGTTTGGCGGCAGTTCGCGCGATGAAGGCAACTCCGTCCAGCAAGGCATGTAGGCGGTCGTTCGTACGGCTGACAGTTCCTTCGGGAAACAGCACCAACGGACGCTCGGCCGTTTCGAGAATCTCGATCGCGGTGTTGATTGCCTGACGGTCAACTCCTTCGCGATAGACACTGAACGCGCCCATCTTGCGGATCGCCCACGCGGTAAATCGGTCTTGAGTGAAGAGATGCCAGCTCGCCATCGCGTAGACATGAAAACCAAGATCCCGAGAAAGTCGTCCTAACACCAGCGGATCTCCCGGTCGGCAATGATTCGGAGCGAGCATAATTCCGCATCCGGAGTCCAGCGACACTTTCAGTCGTTCGGCATGCCGCAACTCGTAACTGACGACGCCTTCGCTCTTTCGCAACCAGCGTCCATAGAGATCAAACCGTTGAATGAAGTCCGGCCACCAAGTCCCCCGGTGGGGCGGAACAAACTCGTAAGGCTTTTCGTTAACAATATTTTGCATGTTTGCTTTACGGCTTAAGCGGGAAGTCTTACGATCATCTTCAAGTTACATCGATGCATGCAGCCCTAGAAGCTCTTCTGTAATCATTACAATCGGCAGCGAATCGACTCCGGTTGAACGCGACTTGGTTCACGACCGGCGTCCAATGAAGTCGATCGACCGGAATCGCCGAAAAGAACGATAGGACTGCCACCGAGCGCCGCCGAGGCTCACGGTCACTTCGTCGGTGATCGGGGGTAGGATCCCTCCAGGCCAAATGTACGGGAGCACGAGGACTAGCATACTCGCTCGTCTCTTGTCTTCCAAACCGCAATCACAGGCTCCCAATTTCAAACATGGCCCGCGCCCGACGCAAACTAGTGCCTCCACAACCCAAGGCACGCGGTGACTCGACGCAGCGTTTGGCGGCTGCCTTTCTCGACTATCTGCGAGGCGAATGCCGACTTGCCGATAATTCAGTCGCGGCGTACCAACGAGACATCACGCGATTCGGACATTGGCTAGGGGATCGCGACATACCCAAGCTGAAGATCGCGGACTTGTCGGACTATGCGGCCACGCTGCATGAACGGAAGCTGGCACCGGCAAGCATCGCACGGCACATCGTGGCCCTGCGAATGTTCTTCCGCTATCTCCAGTTGGAAGGCTTGCTCAAGGATAATCTCGCGGAACTGCTCGGTAGCCAAAAACTGTGGCAGCGAGTTCCCGAAATCCTCACGCCGCAAATGGTAGACAAGTTTCTACGCGCCCCGCAAACTTACGACGCTTACTGGCGGCGCGATCGGGCGATGTTAGAGCTGCTGTATGCGACCGGCTGTCGCGCTTCCGAACTGTCGAATCTGCGGACAAACGATGTTCATCTCGCCGAAGGATACTGTCTTTGTCACGGCAAAGGAAACAAGCAGCGGCTGGCTCGCATCGGCCGCCCCGCCAAGGAAGCTGTGCAAGACTATCTGGACCATGAGCGTGCGCACTTGTCGACCGTTGCAGCGACTTCGCCGCCTTGGCTTTTGCTTTCACGCAGCGGCAAGCGATTGCGACGAGAAGCCATCTGGGAACTCGTAAAGAAATACGCCCTACGCATCGGAGCCCCCGAATCGATCAGCCCCCACACGATGCGTCACAGCTTCGCCACGCATCTGCTGGCGGGAGGAGCCGACCTGCGTCAAGTCCAAGAGATGCTCGGCCACGCCAGTATCGCAACAACACAGATCTATACGCACGTCGATCAGTCGCGACTAAAGAAAGTTCACGACCGCTTTCATCCGCGAGCATGATATTCCGTATTAACGCCGAACCGCGAATTTCGTGGAGGCAATTAACGGCTTCTTCTGGCCGGTAGTATCTCGATATGCCGTCACGTGGTCGAGTACCGTAATCACGTTCTGATACTTCAACGTCGCTTCACAGTCGAGCGTCATCACAACGTCCCGCAGCGCCCCATCCGCGTTCAGCGCGATCAACTGTAACTGCAGGTCGTGGAGACTCGCCACACGCTGGCCATTCAAAGTAATCGCGTCTAGCTCGCCCTCAGGCGACGCGTCCAGTTTCAATTGCAACGGCAGATTCGTCATCACTTCGTCGCGACCGCTTCCCACAATTTCCGCTCCCTGCATCCCAAAGTCACCTTCCTGCGAAGCGACTCTGAAAGTCATCACAAAGAACACGAGTAACAGAAACACGACATCGATCATCGACGACATGGGCAGCCGCTGTTCAGTTACTTCAGCTGCTTCAGCGGGTGGCTCCTTTACAAAACGCAACACGGCTTCCCTCCCAATCGAGAATGACGACGAGTCTCGGGCAACGTGCCTCACCACGGCGATTCGCGATTCAGAGTAGAAACTATTCCCGTCCAGGCAGGCGCGGGTTGTGGGACGGCATTGATAATCCGCAGGACCTAGGTGACGCCCCCAGGAGTTTGCTCGATGCTATTGCTATTGCGACGAATCTCGCGACTTGGTTGATGTGATCGGAGACGTCGATCCCGCTTTGAAACAAGGATTATCGGGCGCGATCGAGCGGCGATCTAGCTTAGTTGGACAGCGCACTTTGATCGATCAGTGCCTCCGCGTCACTTCGATGTGGAGGCTCTTTTGCGTTTGCCTATCCGTAGCTGAAGATGTGCGACTTCAGACGCCAGAACTCTCACGAGTTCTGTGAAGCGAGTCGAAGAATCACATCCCCGCGGCACGAATGCCGCCAAGTACGCCGCCGATTTTATGATGCACGTCGCTCGTCGCCCGGACGACAAGGGCTCGCAACGGAGCATAGTAAACGATCGTGCCAGGGCCTCCAGCGACGTCCCAGAATTCGGGAGCAATCGTCCGCTCGATCAAAGCGACGAGGCCGGGGCCGTAATCCGCAATCGCACCGCCGCCGCCCGCCCCGCGAACTTGAGATAACAAGTGGGCGGGACCACCGACGGAATAGCCCACGAGACTTAACGACTCTGTCAATCCCGCCGTCATCTCGTCCACCGTGGCAGTGGATTGCGTGTTTGCATTCGTATCGGAGACTCCGTCGGTTCGACTAAACTCACGCTGCAAGTCTCGCTTGACCTTCGTCAATCGTCCCCAGAGTCGAGGTTTGTAAGACGTCAGCGTCTCGCTTTCCGCTAACCGTGGATCGTGTTTTAGTTCGTCGTAGAGCACGGTCAGGTGATAGATCGCCGCGGCGCGTTCAGGATTGGTGGGGGCCGTCGCCTCGCGACGCAGGCTCTCACTTAGCTCGCGACTAATCTCGTGGTACGGTCGGAGCGGAGGCTGCGACGCTTGTCGTTCAAGAGTTTCAGTCGCGTCCGCGCCCAAGGCCATCAGTAGCAGGAGTCCGTACATTTGATCTCTCCTCGTCCAGGCTGTCGGTCGCCTGGCCACACCCCTGTGACGCGGTTCAGTCTAGCATCAACACCGAATTCTGAGCAACTATCAACTCGCCGAACTTCGTGCATCCCAGAACAGCCGTTCGCGAAGCAGCGCCGCGACAAAGCAAGCGATCCCCGCGGACACCAGTGTATCGCTCAGGAAATGAGCGTCGAACAAGATCCGTTGGGCCGCGGCAAGCAGCGCGAAGGCGGCAAACAAAAAACGCCCTTGAGGATAGAGGCTGCTGAGTGCCAGTGCCAATCCGACGGCGGTCGCTGTGTGTCCGGACGGGAATGATTGCAACTCCGACATTCCCGCGTTACCGGGGATTCCGAGGAAGGAGGTAATCGCGGGGCTGTCCAAGTCAAAATCTCTCGGTCGATGCCTGGCGACCAGCAGTTTGCACACGTTGGCGATAATCCCGGGCAAGAATGCCAACATGGCAACTCGCGGGACAAACAATCGACGGTTGCGATCGAGTGTCCAGCATGCGACGAGTATCATGCTCACACCGGTTCCGTGTGCGAATACTTCCGCCAGCTGCACCAGCCGCTGCAAATCTCCCGGTAAATCGTTGACATCAAACCGCGCCAACGGACCATCGAGCGTGAAGACCGACACCGCGGCAAGCAACCATAGTATCGCTCCCACCATGTACAGGCGGCCGGGGGCAAGTTGACGCATGGGAATCTCGAAGTTGGAGTGCAACTCTATACCGCTCGCCGCCGGCAATGGCAGGTTGTAGCAACACCCACGAAATAGCGTCCTCTTTCAATCACTGTCCGAGAGCCGAGGAATGCCCCTGGCTTGTCCAGGGGATTGTTACGTTCGCTGCTATAAACCGTGCCAATGTCCCAAAGATGCCACCGGCTTGTCCGGTGGTGCCTCACGCTTCTCGCTCGCAACCGTCGCCGCCCCCAGGTACGCTCGTAACCATCCACGGGACAAGCCCTTGGCATTTGATGTTTGATCGGCCCGCTGCTGTAGCCATGAACGTAATCGACCACCGGGCAAGCCGGTGGCAT
>CAUJKL010000991.1 GCA_963204995.1 Planctomycetota bacterium
CCACCGCCTCTTCCAGAACTCGCTCGAAAGCTTCGTAGTCGCCATCCTTTTCGAAGATCGGCATCTTGGCATTCGAACGATTCAACACATGGTACACCAACCCACCATCCGCTGCTCGTTTCGGTCTTCCCATGCCCAAACGCTACTCAAAGATGTCTCCGATGTCAATAAACGGTTCCTGACACCTGGTAAGTAGTGACACCTGGTAAGTAGTCCTGCTCGCGATCCTCGAGAGCGTCGGCAATTGCTGACCGACCATTCGTGCCCCAGCTCCCAGCCGTGCCCCCAAACCTGAGAGGCTAAACTCCCTGCCTGTTGGATCGACCCCCTGAATCGGATCGCCATGCACATACAGATACTTGTGCAACGACTGCGGGGCCTGCATGTTGCCGCCGAAGTCATCGGAGCGATTCAGGCGGCCGGTGTCTGCATCGTACCACCTGGCGCGGAGGTACTGCATCGCGATCTGCTGGTAGTACGGCTCGCCTGAGTAAAGCAGGATCGTTAGAGCGAGTCCTTCTGCGATACCGACGAATGCTGCTTGGTCATCGTGGATGCCGAGCATCTCGCCATAGGACGTGTAAGCGTAAAGCTGGACGATGGCGGCGGACATGTCGTATAGCACGCGTACGCTGCCGTGGCCGTCGTGGCCGAAGACATGCGTTACTTCGCTGACAACGGTGCCGTCTGGATTGACCTCAGTGACCGTTTGTGCGATCTCGTCGTGGCCGTAGGTGTATTCGATCGTCTTGATGACCTTGCCGGTCAACAAGTCGGTGTGCGTTTCTTTGATCGACTGCTGATAGCCGGTGAAGTTGTGATGGTCAACAAGGTTTTCCGTGCGGACTTGGCTCTCGAACGTGCCGTCGCCGTCCGCGTCGATCTTGTGTGTTGACGCGATGCGAATGCCGGTGGCGTCGTATTCGAAGCTGGTGACGGTGACTTCTCCAGAGGCTTCAGTGGTCGTGACCTCGGCCATGCGACCTTGTAAGTCATACGTGTAGCTGATGGCGGAGAGCGGAGAGTCGAGAGCCGAACTGGCGAAAACCTGCTTCGACGTTTGTTGTGTGTGGTCGTAACCATAGGTGGTGGTGCGGTCTTGCGAGTCGTCGGTGAGGTCGTCGAGGACTTCTTCCAGGAGACGATCGTTGACGTCGTAGGAATAGGTGATCGCTTCTTCGATCGAACCGTCGTTGCCTTTGTCCACCGTTTTCGAGATGCGATTCCCGGTCAGGTCGTAGACAAAATGTTCGGTCAGATCGAGATTGTCGTCGAAGTGATTAAAGACTTCGTCGGTTAAGCGACCGATGTCGTCGTAGGTCCAATTGATGTGGTTGACGTAAGGTTCGGGCGTGCCGTAGTTGTAGGCATCGAGCCAGAAGGTTTCCTTGGCGGATGTGCGCTTGCCGTCGGCTCGGACTTCGTAGTCGTATTCGGCCAACTTTTGATTGTCGGATAAGTCCAGGTCGGGAGACCCGGGACTAGCACTGCCGTCGGGTGCGTAATCGGTCAGTACGTCCAAGCGATTGAGCTGGTCGTAGTCGTAGGCAGTGATAACTCCGTTCGGTAGATCCGTGCGAGCCATGTTGCCAAGCACGTCGTAGCCGTAGGAGGTTGAGAGTGGAGTGTCGAGAGTGGAGGGCGGGTCGAGGTCTTCGACCACGGAGGCAAGACGACCGAGTGCGTCACATTTCGAGCATCCGTGCTCGAAGTGCGCGCTCGCAGCGACGCGCAGTCAACATTTCTCACCAAATTGTCAAAGATCAATTTTCACGTGGCTCATTCGTCCACGCTTGCGACTTCCATTTCGTTCTTCCCTTCCATATGATCGCTCTACTGGAGGGCTATTGCCCAGTTTATTGCTCCCTCATTCTGGTTGTCAAAAGTCGTTGGGCTAGCACACTGCCCCTCGATCTACCTAGACTTCAGTGCGATTCGTTAATCGTATGAGATGCTCTCGTTCTTCGCCGCTACACCGAGTCGTGAACACAATCCGCTTGGTATCCAGACGACTTTTCAGCTCAAGCCGCACGGTCACCAGTTCTCCGGCGCCTTCCGTAATGCTGGCACGGCCGAGTTCAGTCAACTCCCCACTCGCAATTTGCAAGCCCCTGCGTCCGAAAACCGCAACTCGTCCACTAGGGAATATCGTGAGCTTACGTCCCCATGATGCAGAAACCACTGCATTCAGTAGGCCCGCGACGATTGCGAAGATTAGCGCAAAGACGAAGGGAGTAATCGACACCTGTTGGCGACGGTAAAGTCCCATGCTCACCAGTGCCACGGAGACAACAGCCCAGAATATTGCGCTCCGCAATGCTGGGACGGCTACGGTATTCCTCCACCCTTCTACCGCGATGCGGTCCGACATCGATTCGTGATAGCTCAAAGCTTCCAACATGACTCGCTTTCGGTATCCTCAATAAAAATTGTCTGACCTAACGACGCAACGCATCAAACATTGCCTCAGCCATCGTGTCGGCGATATCATCTGCAATCGCATCGACCGCAGCCCCCCGCGCCGAAGCCAGCTGCATCCAGTACGCCCTGGAGCAAGTCTCCTTTCAGTCTGGATGGCATACCTCGGAGCCCAAACACACTTCCCGCAGTTCCTGCGATGATGAGCGAAGGTAACGCGCCAAATGCTATATCCAAGACATTCGACGTTGAGTCTTTCAGTGAGGATCGAAACGCCTGCTCTTCGGCGGGAGTTAATCCTACGGTCACTTCCTTCAACCCGAAAGTAATTACATCGGCGAATGCCCCAATGAAAACGCCACTTAGCTGCGTCAGAATCTGCATATCTTCCACCCAGATATTTCCAATGGCGTGCGATAATGCGAGCGGATCGTCGCCTGCAAGATCGCTGCCCGTAAACCACTGTGCAAAGAACGCAGACCAAGAGAAAGCTTCGAATCCGTTTGTAAAGTACTCGCCAAGATGAGCATCTAAATTGTCGCCATTGGCATAGTCGATCAGCGCAGACAAGCTCATAGCAAGCAAGCCTGAGAAAGCGGCTTCCCCAAAAACTGGCCCGAAGCGACCGGTGTAGTAGGCTGTGGCAATCGACGCACCGCCAACGAATCCCGTGACTGCACCATATCCCGCACTACGACCGTTCGCGCCGAATAGCGAGGCGCCCGCAAACGTGCCAATCAGTCCAGATATCCCAATGCCAGCAAGCGCATTCCCTGTAAGCGACAAACCAGTTGGATCGATCCCGTTTACCGGATCGCCATGCACATACAGATACTTGTGCAACGACTGCGGGTCTTGCATGTTGCCGGCGAAGGGATCGTCACGATTGAATCTGCCGGTTTCGGCGTTGTACCACCTGATGCGGAGGTACTGCATTGCGATCTGCTGGTAATACGGCTCGCCGCTGTAAAGCAGGATGGTTAACGCGACGGCTTCTTCGGTCGAAAGGAACGAAGCCTGCCCATCGTGGATGCCGAGCATCTCACCGTAAGAACTGTAGGCGAAGAGCTGAAGAATCGAGGCGGCGGAGTCGTAGAGGACGCGGACGCTGCCATGGCCGTCGTGGCCGAACGTCAGGGTGGAGACAGTAGACGGGAGGCCGGAAGAAGGATCATATTCCGTCGTTGTCTGCGCGATTTCGTCGTGGCCGTAGGTGTATTCAATCGTCTTGATGATTTTTCCGGTCAACAAGTCGGTGTGGGTTTCTTTGATGGACTGCTGATAGCCGGTGAAGTTGTGATGGTCGACGAGGTTCTCGGTATGCACGTGGCTCTCGAACGTGCCGTCGCCGTTGGCGTCGATCTTATGCGTCGAGGCGATGCGGATGCCGGTTGCGTCGTATTCGAAGCTGGTGACGGTGACTTTGCCGGAGGCTTCAGTGGTTGTGACCTCGGCCATGCGACCTTGCAAGTTGTAAACGTAGTTGAGAGTCGAGAGTTGAGAGTTGAGAGTTGAGAGTTGAGAGCATCAGAAACGGTCTTCGACGATGGTTGTGTGTGATCGTAACCGTAAGTGGTGGTACGGTCTTGCGAGTCGTCGGTGAGGTCGTCGAGGACTTCTTCTAGGAGACGGTCGTTGACGTCGTAGGAATAGGTGATCGCTTCTTCAATCGAGCTGTCGTTGCCTTTGTCCACCGTTTTCGAGATGCGATTGCCGGTCAGGTCGTAGACAAAATGTTCGGTCAGATCGAGGTTGTCGTCGAAGTGGTTGAAGACTTCGTCGGTTAAGCGACCGATGTCGTCGTAGGTCCATTCGATTTGGTTGGTGTGTGCCGTGGGCGGCGTTGACGGATCGTTGTCTTCGTCCAGTCAGAATGTTTCGGTGGCTGACGTTCGCTTGCCATCCGCGCGGACTTCGTAGTCGTATTCGGCGAGTTTTTGGTTGTCGGATAAGTCCGGGTCGCGAGACCCTGGACTAGCACTGCCGTCCGGCGCATAGTCTGTCATCACGTCCAGACGATTCAACTCATCGTATTCGTAATCGGTGACGACGCCATTTGGCAAGTCCGTGCGATCCATGTTGCCCAACAGGTCATATTGGTAATCTGTTTCGAGCGGAGTGTCGCTGGTGGAAGACGGATCAAGATCCTCGTCGACAGAAGCTAAACGCCCCAATGCATCGTACCCGTAGGTCGTGATTCGCTCCGGCGTGGCGGTCGAGGTGTCGGCGCCTGCGGGATAGACTGACGTGGATGACTTGCGCCCAAGATCGTCGTACCCGTATGCGATGACACCTTCCGGCGTGCTGACTTCAACCAAGCGACCTTGCGCATCATAAGTGCCTTCCGCGATCCGCACATTGGTGCCGTCGTCTTGAATCGCTTTTATCTCGCGGCCGAAGGCGTCATAAGCGTAACTCCAGACTTCGTTTGGTGTGCCGTTGCCGTTGTTATAGGTGGCTTCGTCTTGGAAGAAGCGTTTTTCTAGCATGCGACCGGTGGCGAATCCGGAAGAGAGATCGTCATCATAGATGTACTCGGTGACGATGCCTTCGAAGGATACTTGCAAGGACATGCGACCGCGAGCGTCGTATTCCATGCGCTCGGTGAATGGAGCCCTCCCCTCGCTGTTGCTCGACCCTCCCAGAGGGAGGGTGTTGGGAAAATCGTCGCTCGTGCCGAGAATGCCGTCCGTGCCGAAGCCTAGTGGTAACGTGCGGGTTTGTTGGCGGCCTTGGGCGTCGAAGGTGAAGCGGGTCTCGTGGCCGAGAGGGTCGCGGATGAGCGTTTGATTGCCTTGCTCGTTGTAGGCATACGAGTATTGAGGCCTGAGACTTGAGGCTTGAGGATCATTGGGATCGGGGACGGCGGGCAGCAACACGGCGGCGAGGCGGCCTTGTGAGTCGTATTCGTAGAGCTTTGTTGGGATACGCTGATCGGTGCTGGAGTCAATGAACGATTGTTCTGTGTCGGACCAGACTGCTGTTACCGACGCCGCGACTTGCTGCATCTCGGCGGTGACACGTTGGAAGTTGTCGTAGCGAACGAGTGTGTATGAATCGTCTGCGTAGATGGTTTTCGTGACGTTGCCGAATTGGTCGTAGCGGAACTCCATCTTTTGCGCGTTCGTGCGATCGATCGATAAGACGTTGCCATCGGCGTCTTCGACTTGGATGATGTTGGACCATTGGAGCCTGCTGAGTTAATAGCTTGATGCAACACAGCGTTGGTTCGCGGTAGGCGTTTATTTTTTGCAACTTCGTCTGGCGGAAAGGGGTGATGCGATCACAGGGCGCTGGTCACATGCTTAACCCTTCCGCAGTTTAACTGTACTTCGTCATCTCCTCTCAGTTTCACTCCCATCCGAACTCAAGCGCGCACGCCGATCCTCGGTGGCTCGTCAATAACTTCACCATCCGCTTCACATTCACCGTGAAGCAGGTCATGCACTCTTGGGCATGCACCTTCGCTAATCCCCAATACCGGGCGCGACGGCCCGCGTGATGGTTCAGCACTTCATTCAATTTCCGCTCCACCGCGGCATGCTCACGGCGCACCGAAGCATACGCCTCCGTCTTCGCACGCTCGCGCGCGCGGCGGTATTCCGCTTCGTAATCGCTCTTCTGGACCGTCCGGCCAAACGCCCCTTGGCCCGGCTTCGCGACACACTGCTTCGCCAACGGACAGCCGTCGCACTGGGCGCGCGTGAAGCGGTACATGTGGCCGTGGTCGTGCGAGTCGCGTTGACGATACTGCGACTGCTTGCCCGCCGGACACGTCACGTGCGAGCCATCTTCGCTCTTCGTGAAATCCGCGGGCGTAAACCGTTCGCTCTTCGGTTCCGTCTTCGGAGTCACATACGTGGTGATGCCTAAACCTTCCTCGGGGTCTTCCAGCGCGCGGAGCATCTCGCCGTTGAAACCGGCACCGTCAATCGAAAACCCTTCGATGTGATTGCCGTGAGTCTCTTGTTCGCGAGTCACCAACTCGACCGCGTCTTTCGCTTCATCGCCGCCCGCTTCCAACGTGTTCAGTTCCGTAATCAGTTCGCTGTCGGCGTCCATCATGATGTCCACGATATAGCCTTCGTACCAATCGCCGTGCTTGCCGCGACGAGCGTCCGGATCAAACACGCTCAGCGTTCGGCGCCCCGCATCGGGGTTCGCTTGATCGAACAGGATCTTGCGTGTCACGTCGCGGGCACCGACGAGGCGTTGCCAAGCGGATTGCGTGCCCGCGTCGGCGCCGTCCAAGGAGGGCGGTGCGGCGATCTGTTCGGCCCATTCCAAGATCTCTTGCAGGTGTGTCACACGAGCGGCCAAGCGTTCGTCGTTGGGCAGTTGCTGGGTCCGCTCACGCAACAGTTCGATGTTGATGAGATGACCTGCCACCGCTTCGGCGTCCCACGGCTGGGCTGCCGCCAGCAACTGGTCGCGTGCTTGAGCCACCAGCTTGAGCGTGCTGGGAATGGCGATATTGGCAATCACATGACTGGCGTCCTTCAACCGCAGGCGGTCTTTGACCAGGCCTTCCGCGCGGGCGAAGGCCACGAGCCGTTGAAATATCTGCTGAAACCCTTCGGCACCCAACCGCCCGCGAAATCGCGTGAGCAAGCTGGCATCGGGCAGGCGGAAGCCGCAGCCCACTTGCAGGAAGCAGCGAAAACTGATGTCGGTCTCGCAGCGGTCGATGACTTGGCGGTCGGACAGATTGCATTGATAACGGAGAAATTCAAGCTTCAGCATGCGGACCGGATCGAGGGCCGGTTGTCCGCGGTTCTCGGAATAATAGGCTTCGAGCGTCGGGCGGAAGCTGTCCCAGGGAATCCGCTCCAAGGCGAGCCTCAAAGGATGGTCGTCCCGTACGAGTTGACGGAACATCCGTAGATCGTCCGCCGTCATTTGATACCGCCAACGTTCGTCCCTAAGCATTGCTCGGCCCTCCGCACCGCTGAAGTCCATTGCGGGTATCATAACAAGCTATTAACTCAGCAGGCTCCATTGACGGGCGGTTTGACCGTATTGGTTGAATTCGGTTTCGGTGCGGTGGCGGACGAAGGTGGATTGCAGATTTGAGATTGAAGATTGCAGATTTGCCGGAAGACCGACCTGATCCGCGCGGATGCGGCCACCAATCGTCGCGATCTGCCGTCCTTGGTCGTCGTATTCCGTGTCGGTGGTTTGGCCGTCGGCGGAGATGGTGCGTTCGACGCGACCCTGGCTGTCGTAGATGGTTTTGGATTCGTGCAGGATCGTGCCGGGGGATGTGACTTCGGTGAAAGGCAAGCTGGAAGCATACCCCACGGTTACCACGACGCCTTCCAGGCGTTGTGTCGTGGTGACTCGTCCTTGCTGGTCGTAGATGCTGCGGGTGGCGTGGACTGGGGGGGGGAAGCACTGCTGGACGAGCCAGCAGTGGCACCTGGGTCGACGTATTGATCCGTGGATAAGAACGCGCGACCGTAGGTGTCGTAGACCGTACGCGAGACTAGCCACACGTCGTTGCCGTTTTCGTCGCGGGTTTGCGTGCGGGTTTCTATCGTTTGGCCGAAGCGGTTGTAGAGCGTTTCGCTCTGGCGACCGAAGCTGTCCGTTGTTTGCGTGACGCGGCCGTCTTCGTAGAACGTGGAAGAGGTGCTGATGACCGTGCCGGGGGATGATAGGACCGATGACAGGCTGGAAGCCTGTCCCACGAGGTCGATGTCTAGGCCAAGCAACTGCTCGGTGGCGATCACTCGACCGGCGTCGTAGTAGATCGTGTGCGTGCCATAG
>CAUJKL010000992.1 GCA_963204995.1 Planctomycetota bacterium
CGTCTTTGCTCGGCACGAACACTTCGATGCCGACACGCTGATCGACCAGTTGCCATCGCATGGGCAAGACGGATACGAGGGCCGGGCGACGGTTTATCGGACGCTAAAGGAATTCGTGGACGCCGGGTTGCTGCGCGACTATCAACTCGACGGTCGAGCCGTTTACGAACATTACTACGGCTATCCTGAGCACGATCATCTTTACTGCCAAGAGTGCCAGCAGTTGATCGAGTTTCAAAGCGACGAGCTGCTCGAATTGCGCGAAGCCGTCGCGCGGAGGAGCAATTTCCGAGTCACGGGGCACCGCTTCATCATCACCGGTGTGTGCGAAAAGTGTCACATGTCGAAACGCCGTCGCCGACAGCGACTCGATATGATCTAAGCTATGAGTACTGCTCCGCATTATCTACCGATTTCGGTCCACGAGTACCTTGCCGGCGAACGAGACGCAAAGCACCGGCACGAGTATGTCGAGGGCGTTGTGTATGCGATGGTGGGGGCTACCAATGCCCATAATCGAATTGCGACCAATGGCACTGTCACATTAGGAGGACAACTGCGTGGAAGGTCGTGTCAGGTCTTCAATTCGGATACCAAGATTCGCGTGTACACGCCAACCGGCACGCGCTTCTACTATCCCGATCTCTCCGTAGTTTGCCAGCACAATCTGCCGACGGATACGTTTCGAGATTCGCCCGTCGTTGTCGTTGAAGTGATCTCGGAATCAACACGCCGAGCCGATGAATTCGAGAAACGCGAGGCTTACTTGTCGATCGACACCTTGTGCGTATATATCCTTGTGGAACAGGCTGTCGCAGCGGCGGTGGTGTATCGCCGACAAGACAGCGGCTTCGCTCGCGAAACTTATGTGGGCAACGACGCGATCATTCCGTTGCCGGAAATCGAATGCGAATTGACGCTCGCCGACTTGTACGAAAACGTCAACTTCCCACCGCCAACAGTCGACGAAGAGGACTAGTGCGGATTATTCACGGTAGGCCGGACCGAGGCCGCAAGCCCGTGCCGTAGCTGCGCAAACCGTTTTTGCTAGAACGCTTTGCGCCACCGAGACCGCTGCGATTTGCGACCGAAGTTCCGGTGCAGCGACGGTTTGCTTGATACGGCCTAAGGTTGTCGTGAATAATCCCGGCTAGACACTCACCTCAGCCGTTGGTGCATCGCCGTCGTACTTCGCGCGAATCGGCTCGACGATTTCAGCAATGAACTCGTCGACTTGTTCGGGAGCTCGACCGACAAACTGCCTCGCATCCATCGCGGCGCGAAGATCGATTCCCGCAAAGGCACTGTCACCGGCGAGCCGCTCGAGCAAGTCATTTGGCTGGCCTTCGTTCTTGACCGCGGCTGCGGCGGCCTGGCTGTGCTGACGGATGTGTTCGTGAAGATCCTGCCGGTCGCCGCCCGCTGCGACCGCTGTCATAAGGATGTCTTCGGTCGCCATAAATGGAAGTTCTTCACCCAGGTTCTTCGCGATCACTTGCGGATAGACAACTAGGCCCGTCGTCACGTTCTGATACAGGATCAAGACCGCATCGATCGCCAGGAAAGCTTGCGGCAGGACAAGACGCCGATTCGCGCTGTCGTCGAGCGTGCGCTCCATCCATTGCGTGGCGAGTGTGTTGGCCGTGCTGGATTGCAGGCTCATGACGAAACGAGCCAGCGAACAAATTCGCTCGCTCCGCATCGGGTTTCGTTTGTAAGCCATGGCGGAGGAACCGATCTGCTCCCGTTCAAACGGCTCTTCGACTTCCTTGCGATTCGCCAGCAGCCGCAGATCCGTAGCGGTCTTGTGCGAACTCTGCGCGATGCCGCTCAGTGTGTCCACGATCTGAGCGTCGACTTTTCGCGAATAAGTCTGGCCAGTGACGGCATAGCATTCACTGAAGCCCATCTTCTCGGCGACGAGCTGCTCCAACCGTCGCACCTTTGCATGATCGCCATCGAATAACTTGAGGAAGCTGGCCTGGGTACCCGTCGTGCCTTTGGTGCTGCGGGCCTTGAGCAAACTGATGCGGTGTTCGAGATCTTCGAGATCCAATACCAAATCGTAAGCCCACAAGCAGGCGCGTTTGCCCACGGTCGTGGGCTGGGCGGGTTGAAGATGGGTGAAGCCGAGGCACGGCAGATCGCGATACTGCTGTGCGAAGCGAGCCAGGCTATCAATCACACCGACCAAGCGACCGCGCACCAACTCCATCGCATCTCGCAACAGGATCAAGTCGGTGTTATCGGTCACGTAGCAGCTCGTCGCGCCGAGGTGGATGATCCCTTTGGCGTTGGGGCAGACATCGCCGTAGGTGTGAACGTGTGCCATCACGTCGTGGCGCAGACGCTTCTCGTGGGCTCGAGCCGCGTCGAAGTCGATGTCGTCGATATGGGCCTTCAGTTCTGCGATCTGAGCCTCGGTGATTGGCAACCCCAACTCTTGCTCGGCTTCGGCCAAAGCGATCCACAGCTTCCGCCACGTCGAGAACTTGCGCCGCGCGCTCCACAACTGGCTCATTTCCTGGGAGGCGTAGCGAGTGATGAGCGGGTTTTCGTAATGGTCGTGTGACATGAATTAAACTCAGGAAGCTGTGCGGAAAAATACCTACGTCAGGCTTTCCAGCCTGACAGTCACCGTCAGCCTGGAAAGGCTAACGTACCAAATCACCCAAAGAAACTTGGTGTGGCGATGCAAATCGGTTATTCTGGAGTGCGAACCGGCCCCTGCAAAGGGGCCTCGGGGATCGTGTGCGAGTCGTTGGAGAAGCAAGCATGAGTACTGTCGCTCGACTGTCTATCGAAGAATACGATCGAATGATCGAAAGCGGCGTGTTCGAGAATCGTCGCATCGAACTGATCTACGGGGAGCTGCGTCAAATGAGCCCAATCGGTGTACCTCACGAATATGCCGTTGATGAGTTAAACGAATGGAGCATTCAGAACGCACCACTGGATCGGGTTCGCGTTCGAATTCAACATTCGGTCGGACTCGCAGAACTGAGTTCCGTGCCCCAGCCGGATGTCGCCTGGGTCGCGAGATTGGATTACACACGATATCGTCCGACATCAGCGGACGTCTTGTTATTGATTGAAGTATCCGATAGCAGTCTCGCCTACGATCGCGGCAAAAAGGCGCGGCTGTATGCCACCGTGGGTATCACGGATTATTGGATCGTTAACATTCGCGATCGTTGTATCGAAGTACGAAGGCAGCCGGTTGGCAAGTCTTATGAAGACATTCGTATTTACAACATTGGGGAGACGGTTTCTCCGTTGCACTTTCCTTCGCTGGCCCTGCCGGTCGGCACCGTCTTCGGGGCATAGTGCCTTGTCGTGGGGTAAGCATCCTGCTTGCCTTTCACCGTTCTCAGAGGTTCGCAAGCTGGAAGCTTACGCCACGACGTGTACCTAACGTTGCACACGCCCCGATGCGTTGCCAGCAGCGAGTGATGCGACTTCGGCTTCGGTCACATAATTGAAATCGCCCTGCACAGAATGTTTCAAGCAACTGGCGGCGACGGCGAAGTTGATAGCCGTTTGTGGGTCGGACAGCTTGTTGCTGTTCAAGGCGTGAAGCAATCCGGCACCAAACGAGTCCCCTGCCCCGACGCGATCGATGATGTTCCGCATCTCGTACGGTTCGTAGACGCCGTTCGCATTCAGCGGTGCTAAGAACGCTCGATCTTGCGACTTTTCGAACAGCATCGCACCCCAGTTGTTATGATCGGCCGAGACGCTTTCGCGCAGAGTGATCGCGACTCGCGAGAGGTTGGGGAACCGCTCGATGATCTGGCGAGCAACTCGTTCGTAAGCTGCGGCATTGATTTGACCGTGAGCGACGTCCGTCCCTTCGGCGTGGATATCCAGAACATCCGACGCATCCTCTTCGTTGCCGATCACTAGATCAACAAATGGCAAGACCTCTGCCATGCACTCGCGAGCGAGTTGCCGTGGCTCGACACTCGGTCGCCAACGCCAAAGCTTCTTGCGAAAGTTCAGATCGCAGGATACGGTTACGCCGGCTTGTTTGGCTTGTTGCACGAGCGCTAAGTTCGCTCCGCAGGCTGCCTCGCTGATCGAAGGCGTGATCCCGGTGATATGTAGCCAGTGAACGCCTTCGAGTGCTCTCGCGAAATCGTATTCACTCGCGGTGGCCAAACTGACAGCACTGTTCTCGCGATCGTAGATGACGGTCGATCCCCGCTGATTCGCGCCCTTCTCAACAAAGTACAGCCCCAGCCTCCCCTGCCCTCTCCACAGAATCTGTGAAGTATCCACGCCGAGACCTCGGAGCGTGGCAACGAGACTTTCCGAAATCGGATGCCGCGGCAACGCGGTCAGGTATCGTGCCGTATTCCCGAACATTGCCAGCGATGCACAGACATTCGCTTCGCCGCCTCCCCAAGTAACTTCCACACAACCGGGCAGCGACTGTTGCCAGCGAAGATGATCGGGCGGGGCGATGCGAGCCATAATTTCGCCAAACGCTAAAAACATCGGTGGTCCCTTTTCATTGGTAATTGGTCATTGGTCATTGGTCATTGGTCATTCGGACGAGGTCATTTCCTCTAACTGTTTGGCAGATCAAATTCCCAGC
>CAUJKL010000993.1 GCA_963204995.1 Planctomycetota bacterium
GGTTTGGGGACCGACCAGAGATGTCGGCGAATTGCAATGGCAAGCAATGTATGCTCGTCGAACTGGACGACCGCATTGCCGCAAGTTGGAAGCATGACAAGCGACATTTCACCGTGGTCGGATTGCGCGACGTCGCGGAACTGACGAATCTGGTCGCTTGGTTTGACGATCGAAAGCGAATCATCACGCAATGATTCTCGTACGCATTCGATCGATTCCCCCTATCCTTTACGCCATGCCCTGGCGACACATCGACAGCGCAATGCTCACGTTCTGGCTTTTTCCTGCGAAACCGTGAAGAAATGCGGCGATCACTGCATCTAACCTGACAACCGGCGTTACATTGTTCAGCCACGAGCCAGTGGCGATATCGTTTGCTACTCTTCACGCATCTGGGTTCGCCAGAACGGGGGTATTCCGTCCTCTGGCGAGTGCAGCTACGGCAAACTGATAGACTGGTGAGTGCTGTGCAACGAGTGTTCAACACGATCGAGGTTCGGGATGCAAAACCCCTTTCAGACTGATCGGTGCCGTCGTTTCTACGCGAGGCATTGGGGCAAATTGTGGATCACGTACGCGGTCGCGCTGCTGATCATTGGATTCGCGATCGCATCGAGTTTGGACGGAACTCCCTCTGCGGTCGCGCCCCAGACGGGCGGCGACGGTCACGCTCAACACGCCGACGCTCCAAAAATCTGGACCTGCTCGATGCACCCTCAGATCCGGCGTGATGGACCGGGGAAGTGCCCTCTCTGTGGTATGGCTCTAGTGCCAGTTAAGAAGTCTGCCGCCGGTGTTCGCACCATTTCGATCAGCCCCGACGTGATGAACCTGATGAATATTCAAACAGTCCCGGTCACTCGACGCTACGTCACCGCCAACGTGCGGATGGTTGGCAAGATCGAGTATGACGGAACGCAACTGGCACATATCACCGCGTGGGTCTCCGGTCGCCTTGATCGGCTTTTCGTGGACTACATCGGCATCGAGGTCAAGCAGGGCGACCACATGGTTTCCATTTACAGCGAGGAGCTGTATTCCATCCAAGCGGAGTTGATCCAGGCCCTGAAGTACCAGCGAGACCAACCAGCCTCGACCACCCGGCTGATCCAACCGATCGACCTTGCTGCGTCGGCCCGCGAGAAGTTGCGACTTCTTGGTCTGACGGCCGAACAGATCGAAGAGATTGAGCAGCGTGGCACGCCTAACGATCACATCACGATTTACTCGCCAGTCGGCGGGATTGTGATTGACAAGCTCCAACAGGAAGGCGACCGAGTTCGCACGGGTGATCGAATTTATACCGTGGCTAACCTGAACCATTTGTGGATGAAGATGGATGCCTATGAGTCTGACCTCGCGTGGCTGCGATATGGGCAAGAAGTCGAGTTCACGACGGAAGCTTACCCCGGCGAAGTCTTCAAGGGACGCGTTGCTTTCATTGACCCCATGCTGAACGAGGCGACGCGGACCGTGAAAGTGCGTGTCAACGTTCCGAATGAAGATGGACGGCTAAAACCAGAAATGTTTGTTCGCGCAATCGTTCGATCCAAGATAGCGGAGGGTGGCCGTGTTTTGGATTCATCGCTGGCTGGGAAATGGATCAGTCCTATGCATCCCGAGATTGTCAAGGACGAGCCTGGGGACTGTGACGTGTGCGGGATGCCGTTAGTGCGAGCCGAAACGCTTGTCTACGTGACGGCAGAACCCAGCGACATCGCCAAGCCGTTGGTCATTCCAGTTTCGGCAGCCTTGCTGACCGGCACGCGGGCCATTGTCTACGTTCAAGTTCCCAACGCGGAAGAGCCAACTTACGAAGGCCGAGAAATTGTGCTTGGTCCTCGTGCAGGCGACTATTACCTCGTCAAGGCGGGACTGGAAGAGGGACAGTTAGTCGTGACAAACGGTAATTTCAAGCTTGATAGCGCACTGCAAATCTCCGCCAAGCCGTCGATGATGACTCCCGAGGGTGGAGGCGGTGGTGGCGGTCACCATCATGGGGGCGATTCAAAACCGAGTGAAGGCGGCGAGCCAATGAAAATGGCTGGAGACTCCGGCATGTCGCTGTCGCCTCAATTGAAGGTGCAATTGCAGCAGACCATCGAAGCGGTTCAACAAATCGGCGAAACGATCGAGTCGGCGGAGTTGGGCGACATTCGCGACGCTTTCGGCCAGCTTGGCCAGCAGGTTGCTGCTGTCGACGCTGAGCAAATGTCGGGCGACATGAAGGCGCAGTTGCAAGAGTTCGCGATGCTATTGCGAAACGATTCCGTTGAGGGGAAGGAGATCACCGACCTGCAAAATGCAGATCGGATCTATCTTGTGACGAAGCGTCATGCCGAGCGACTGCAACAAATGTTTGGTCTGTCTCAGGCGGGACATCTGATGGAAGAGCAGAGCCTCGAAGTCCCCGCCGAGTTCCGTTCACAGTTAAGTCAACTCATTCCCGCATACTTGTCGATTGGACAAGCCTTGTCGGCTGATGACGGCGACTCGGCGGTTCGGGCGGTAGCAAGGCTGCGTCAAGTCGTCGATGCCATCAACCCACAG
Organism: Planctomycetota bacterium; assembly: GCA_963204995.1. GTDB lineage: Bacteria > Planctomycetota > Planctomycetia > Pirellulales > Pirellulaceae. The sequence continues at coordinate 2,551 of CAUJKL010000993.1, forward strand.
TCACTGGTGGGACAGACATCCGAACGCTGGAACGTCGAGCGGAATAGCCTTTCCACAATCGTTGCACGACTCTCCAATGCCAATGACCTTGCCTCTTTGCGTGCCGCGTTTGCACTACTGTCTGACGAATTGCTGGCCCTACATCGGACGTTTGGTTTTCCGAACAGCGACCAACTGTTTGAGCTGCATTGCCCGATGGCGTTTGAGGGACGCGGAGCGAGTTGGATTCAATCCAACAACGCGGTTCGCAATCCGTACTACGGTGCTTCGATGTTGAAGTGTGCTGACAAAGTTAAACCACTGGGCGTCAAAAGCGAACCGAAAACGGGCGAGCATGCGGGGCACGACCATGGTCAGTAAGGCCACGACAAACCTCGCCACTCGATATATGGCCACCCGGACTAAGCAACGAATGCTGCGAATGATTCACAGCTTACGAACCCACAATGGGAATCTCCCGCTCTGATGACTGACTCCTCCAGTGACTCAATCGCTCCAGATATTGAAACTGCCCGACGCTCGCCGCTCGGTCGCATAATTTGGTTCTGCATCCACAACAAGCTGGTCGTGTTTCTGCTTGTCTTGGCAATCATGACTTGGGGAGTGATTGTCGCCCCGTTCGATTGGAAGGTGAGCGGCCTGCCTCGCAACCCGGTGCCGGTCGATGCGATTCCTGACATCGGTGAGAATCAGCAAATCGTCTTTACCCAATGGATGGGACGCTCGCCGCAGGACGTTGAAGATCAGATTGGCTATCCGATGACGGTGGCCTTGCTTGGCATCCCGGAAGTCAAGACCATCCGCAGCTATTCGATGTTCGGATTCTCGACGATCTATGTGATCTTCAATGAGAATGCCGAGTTCTATTGGTCTCGATCGCGAGTCTTAGAAAAACTGAACAGTTTGCCAGCCGATACGCTCCCAGAAGGTGTTCAACCAACCTTGGGACCAGACGCCACGGCGCTGGGGCAGATCCTTTGGTACACGCTCGAAGGACAAGACCCGGATGGCAATCCGACTGGCGGTTGGGACCTGCATGAGTTGCGGACGATTCAGGATTGGTATGTCCGGTACGCGATCGCATCGGCGGAAGGTGTTAGTGAAGTTGCCTCGATTGGCGGTTTCGTTCAGGAATACCAAGTTGATGTCGACCCAGACGCGATGCGGGCAGCGAAAGTCTCATTGGCAGACGTGTTTCAGGCCGTGCGGATGACCAATGTGGATGTGGGCGCGAGGACGATCGAGCTGAACAAGGCGGAATATGTCATCCGTGGTCTTGGTTTCATCGAAAACATTGAAGACATCGAGAAGACGGTAGTCAAGGTTGCCGACAACGTACCAATCACAATCAAAGAAGTTGCCACCGTGACGCTAGGTCCGGCCCTGCGACGTGGAGCGTTGGATAAGGCGGGTGCGGAGTCCGTTGGCGGCGTGACGGTCGTTCGCTACGGATACAATCCGCTTGAAGCGATTAAGAACGTCAAGAAGAAGATCGAAGAGGTTTCACCGGGCCTACCAAGCAAAGTCGTCATCGACTATACGCAAACCACTGCGGAGCAAGTCGATGCCTACGCCGCATCTCATGATCTGTCGATCATAACGGGAGCGAACGCCGACCACGATGCGTGGGTCCAACACCTGCGCACAACTCCACGAGAGCAATGGCCAAGCTGGATCACCACCAGCCAAGTCCGCGTTGTGCCGTTCTATGATCGCACCGGGTTGATTTACGAAACG
>CAUJKL010000994.1 GCA_963204995.1 Planctomycetota bacterium
CTGTTTTTCTTTTTAAAACCCTTTCTGTTTTTGATAGTTTTTTGTGGAAGAAACCCCGGGGGCCCGGCGCGACCCTGGGCTATGTTGTTTAACGGCTTCGCCGTACAAGAAAATGTAACGATCCTATCGTTGGGTCGTGTAAAGATGTGGGTAAAGACAAGTCCTTTCACCCCGATATAAGCTACGATTGTGGCATAAAGATACCAATTTAGATCCTGCGGTTGCGACCGCGACTTTTGCGCACGGCTGCGCTAACCAACCTCGATTCGGAGTGTACCGTGAGATTCAACCTTTGTGTAGTTTCGTACATGTCCTTGGTCATGCTCGGCCAAGGTGCCTTTTGCTGTTTTGGCCAAGAGGCTGAATCGGCTGAGTCCAGCAGCAAACCAGCCACGCAACAGCGTGACTCGTCCGCCGATCTGGCAGCAATTCGCGCCGGTTCCGCGGCCTTTGTCGCGGCTTTCAACAGCCGAGACGCCAAAGCGGTGGCGGCTTTGTGGACCGCAGACGGCGAGTATTCCGACGAAGCCGGACGTAGCTTTACGGGCCGCGATGCGATTGAAGCGGGCTATGCTCACTTTTTCGCCGAAGGTCCGCAAGTCACGATGCGTGTCATGATCGATTCTCTGCGATTGTTAAGCGATGATGCGGCGATCGAAGACGGCCGTGCGGTTGTCGATCCACCACCGGCCGGTGCTCCAGCCATCAGCAAGTACACAGCGGTTCACGTCAAAGTAGACGGCAAGTGGTTGATGGCTTCCGTTCGCGACTCGCGAATCGAGACGCCGTCGGCCTTCCGGAACGTCGCCGACCTGGAATGGCTGATCGGAACTTGGATAGCGGAGCAGCATGGTGCAACGATCGAGTCGGTCTGTAGCTGGCTGGCCAACAAGAGCTTCGTTGAACGCAGATACACGATCGCTCACGCCGATGGCACCAAGACATCGGGAGTGCAGCTAATCGGCTGGAACCCGCTGGATGGCCTTGTGCAGTCATGGGACTTCAGCCCCGATGGCGGGAACGCGTTGGGCGTCTGGTCGCCGCGCGAGGGCGGTTGGATCGCAGAGATGCGCGGAGTCACTGGCGCTGGTGCCGAAACTACATCGGTCAATACGCTGACACGATTGGATGATAACGCGTACGTCTGGCAGTCAGTCCAGCGAACCATGGGCGGCATCGAGTTGGCTGATACGGAAGAAGTCGTCTTGAAGCGTCAGTAAGTCGCTCGTTGCAGCCGCTACATTCTGAGAACATCTACACACGGAGAAGAGTAATCATGGTTCGACAATTTCTGCTCACGGCACTTACGGTCAGTCTGATGCTTTGCCTTCCGCTGGCAGACACTTGGGGCCGCGGCTTCGGCGGCGGTGGTGGTGCACGCGGCGGCGGTGGATTCAGCGGAGGTCGAGGTGGCGGTGGATTCGGTGGCGGTGGCTTCGGCGGAGCGGGTGGCGGCGGGTTTAGCGGAGGTGGCGGCCGTGGTTCTGGCGGCTTTAGCGGAGGCGGGGGTTTCGGCGGAGCAGGAGGCGGCGGTTTCGGTGGAGCAGCAGGAGGCTTCGGCGGCGGCTTCGGTGGAGCTGGCGGTGGACGTAGTCCTAGCGAAGGCTTCGGTGGTTTCGGAGGAGCTGGCGGCGGACAAGGTCCGGGTGGCGGCTTTGGCGGTAGCGGCGGCTTCGGTGGAGGAGCAGCTGGTGGCCAGGGTTTCGGCGGCGCTGGTGGACGCGGCGGCACACGCGGCGGAGAAGCTGGCTTCGGCGGGGGCTTCGGTGGCGGTGCTTCGCGAGATAGCTTCGGTGATCGTTTTTCCGGCTCCGCGCCGAGTAGTAGCCAGCTAGGTAATTTTCTGGGACTGCCGTCGGATGGCGGGATGCACAACAACTTCAACAACAACTTCGACGTCAATCGCGGCGCGGTCGAAGGCCCACGCGGCGGTTATGCCGCTGGTGGCAGCATCACCGGGCCGAACGACAATACCGCGTATCGTGGCGCGGCAGTAGGGCCCAACGGTGGCGCGGCCGCAGCACGAGGATTCGAAGGAGCCAGGGGTGCGGGCGGCGTTCAAGCGGCTGCTCGTGGGCCAGGTGGTACGGTCGCCGCAGGTGGTGCCGTCCGCGGACCCAACGGAGGAGCAGCCGCCCGAGGTGCAGTCGCTTCGCCGTTCGGCGCGGCGGCTGGATTTGCAGCTGTTTCACCATCGGGCCGATACACCTGTGCGTCTGCCGTTCGCGGCAACTATCACCATTGGAACGTGTACGGCGGAGGGTGGTATACCTCGCATCCCGGTGCCTGGTACGCAGCGGGTTGGGGGGCTGGAGCGGCTTGGCGCGCGGCGAGTTGGAATTCCATCGGGGCTTGGATGAGCTACTACCCGACCGCGCCAGTCTACTACGATTATGGCAACACGGTGACCTATCAAGACAACAGCGTGTATGTGAACGGCCAAAGCGTCGGCAGCACGGAGCAATACTATGACCAGGCCAGCAGCCTGGCCACGAACGGCTCGCAAGCCGATGCTCCCGCCGACGGCGACTGGATGCCGTTAGGCGTATTTGCATTGACGAAGACCGACCAGACGAAATCCGACTTGACCGTCCAGTTAGCCGTCAACAAGCAGGGCATCATTCGCGGCAACTATACAGACGCAGCGACCGACAAGACGCAAGTGATCCAAGGTTCGGTCGACAAGCAAACGCAACGAGTGGCGTTCACGGTTGGTGACAACACGAACAACGTCGTAGAAACAGGACTCTATAACCTGACCAAAGACGAAGCCCCGGTACTGCTTCACTTCGGCCAAGATCGCACCGAGCAGTGGCTGTTGGTGCGGCTGAAAAACCCGGAAGTCTCCGGCAACTGACGCGTCACGCGATCTTGCGAAATCCAGACGATTTACCAGCAGCATCTGCGCGGCCGGGTTTCGTTCATTACGGGCCTACGACATTAACGCAACATAAGTGAGAACAAACATGAGATTACAACGATGTACGATTTTCTGCGTCGCGCTCAGCGCGGTGCTGACGCCTGCCTGGGCGACGGCTCAATCGACCGGCGCTGTCGAGACCAAGCACCGTTCGCATCTACCTCTGCCGAACACGGTTCGGCAAAGCCTCGTTACCTACGATGCAAAAAGCCCGGACACGAAGTTTCCGCCCATCGATCAATTGCGTCCACCCAAGGGCGCGCCAAATGTGTTGGTCGTGCTGATCGATGACGTTGGCTACGGGGCGTCGAGTACATTCGGCGGCCCCTGCCAGACGCCGACACTGGAAAGGCTGGCGGCGGGTGGTCTGCGATACAATCGTTTCCACACCACCGCGCTTTGCTCGCCGACTCGCCAGGCATTGCTGACCGGCCGCAATCACCACTCGGCTGGCATGGGCGGCATCACAGAGATCGCCACCGGCGCGCCGGGCTACAGTTCGGTTCGACCGAATACGATGGCTCCCCTGGCGTTGACTCTCACGTTGAATGGATATTCCACAGCTCAGTTTGGAAAGTGTCACGAAGTTCCCGTCTGGGAGACGAGTCCTGCTGGCCCCTTTGACGCGTGGCCAGCGCGCGGCGGCGGCTTCGAGTACTTCTACGGATTCATCGGTGGTGAGGCGAACCAGTGGTATCCAACTCTGTATGAGGGAACGACTCCGGTCGAAAACAAAGAGACGCCGGAAGAAGGCTATCACTTTGTGCCCGATATGACCGACAAGACGATCAAGTGGATCGGTCAGCAGAAGGCGCTGGCACCGGACAAGCCCTTCTTCGTCTACTTTGCTCCGGGTGCCACGCACGCGCCGCATCACGTGCCGAAGGAATGGGCCGACAAATACAAAGGCCAGTTCGACCAGGGCTATGACAAGTTGCGTGAGGAGACATTCGCCCGCCAGAAAAAGCTGGGAGTGATTCCGGCCGACTGCCAACTCACCGCCCGCAACACCGAAGTCCCCAGCTGGGACGAGATGCCGGCAGCCTTCAAGCCCGTACTTGCTCGCGAGATGGAAGTCTACGCCGGATATCTGGAGTACACCGACTACAACGTCGGCCGCATTGTTGATTCGCTGGAAAGACTGAACATCCTCGACGACACGCTGATCTATTACATCGTCGGTGACAATGGGGCCTCGGCCGAAGGCTCGATCAACGGCTGCTTCAACGAGATGAGCTACTTCAACGGCCTGCAGGCGTTGGAGACGCCCGAGTACCTGACCGAGCGGATCGATGAATTCGGCGGCCCGGAGTCCTACAATCATTACGCCGTAGGTTGGGCGCTCGCCATGTGTACGCCCTATCAATGGACCAAGCAAGTCGCTTCTCACTGGGGCGGCACGCGTAACGGCACGGTGGTTCACTGGCCGAACGGGATCAAAGCCAAAGGAGAACTTCGCTCGCAGTTCACACATGTCATCGATGTGGCACCGACGATCTTGGATGTTGCTGGCCTTCCGCAACCGGAGTTCGTGAACGGCATCCAGCAGGACGCCATCGAGGGCGTGAGCATGCGCTACTCGTTCGATAATGCCAAGGCTGCGGGGCAGCACGAGACACAGTACTTCGAAATGTTTGGCAATCGCGGCATCTATCACAACGGCTGGACCGCGGTGACACATCATCGGACGCCTTGGGCACCCATGACGGAAAAGCCGCCTGCCTTCGACGACGATGTCTGGGAACTTTACTCGGACAAAGATTGGGCTCAGACGAAGAATCTTGCCAAGGAGATGCCAGAGAAGCTTCACGAACTGCAACGCCAGTTTTTGATCGAGGCCACACGTTACAAAGTGCTGCCGTTGGACGACCGGATGGTGGAGAGGATGAATCCGGATACCGCCGGTCGGCCGGTGCTGATCAAGGGCAACACCCAACTGCTCTTCAACGGCATGGGGCGACTCTTGGAGAACTGCGTTCTCAACATCAAGAACAAGTCGCACTCCGTCACGGCCGAGATCGTGGTTCCGCAGCAGGGTGCCGAGGGCGTCATTATCTCGCAGGGTGCGAACATCGGCGGTTGGAGCCTGTACGCCAAGGGCGGCAAGCTCAAGTACTGCTACAACTGGGGCGGCTTCAAGCATTTCTATGTCGAGTCCGCCGACAAGCTCCCTGCGGGACAGCATCAGGTGCGGATGGAGTTTGCCTACGCCGGTGGAGGCCTCGGCAAGGGCGGGAAAGCGACTCTGTTCGTGGACGGTAAGCAAGTCGGTCAGGGAGACATTGGAGCGACGCTGGCGATGGTCTTTTCCGCCGACGACGGTCTGGATGTCGGTGAGGATTCGGGGGCCCCGGTATCGCCGGACTATGACTCGATCGGCAACGGTTTTAATGGCGAGGTCAAGGGCGCGCTGCTCTCGATCGTGGACGATCCGAACAACGTGGATCATCTGGTGAACCCAGAAGACGCCCTCCGGGCCGCACTCGGTCGGCAGTAGGCCGAGAGACAAGTCGTCACATTGTGGCGGGCCGCCATCTTCCTCGCTTGGAGATGGCGGCTCGTTTGATTTCGAAGATGATCGGCAAAGTGAAAAGGTTCGCTGAATGCACGCGCATCTCTTGGACTCATCGACCCACCTGTCAACTCCGACTCGCTGTGCCCTCGGATTGTTATCGCGGGACTTTCTCACTCACGTCTTGGGTTTCTATGCCACCGCAAACGGAACGTCGCGAACAAATCGAAAGCCCTAGATCGCCGGCGGTAGGATGTGACGCGTTGCTACATGACATCTAGCCGGAGCGTAGGAGGTAGAAAGCTCCTCCGGCCCGAAGGGTCGAAACAACCACTGCCGGGTGCCGTAAGGCCCCGGTCGAC
>CAUJKL010000995.1 GCA_963204995.1 Planctomycetota bacterium
ACAGGAACTAATGGCCAGAACATGGGGAGGGCATGAGTCTGGAACAAGCAACCCCCAATCGAAGCCCAACGAACCACACCTCTAGCAAACTTCACTCAAGCCAAGCCGCAATAACGGCTCACTTCCTGGTCGCAATCGACATTTCGGACCATACGGGTTCGTCAGGAATTGTTTGACATCTACGCGACGAGCTAGCCAAAGAAGGATCTTTGCCATTTGTTTCGGCGTTCGAGAAGCAAAGGCGTCCGTCCAACACTCGGCAGGGATCGCGATCTATACCGCGCGAGACGCCGCTAATTTCGTCCGCCAAGTAGTAGAACGAGAATGTTCGCTCCCGCCCGCTGGTGCGTGACTCGGAAGTCGCCACTTCCGGATGGGTCACGCGCATCGCCGCGAGCACCGTACTCAAGACGTTGTACATCACCACCGCCACGCAAAAACTAAACAATGCGGCTTTGGGGTAGCCCCACGTATTCAGTTCACAACGTAAATCCTGCGTCAACTTCGCAAACGCCGTTTCGATCGTCCAACGACGACGATAGGCTTCTGCAATTCGGCAGGCACCAACCTTGTTGGGTAGATTGGTCAGTAAATGGAGTTCGGTGTCACCATCACGCGTCTTGGTATTCAACACCAGCGTGATTCGCCGCATCGTGAATATCTGACCGTTGGCGTGGGTTAGTTGAATCGATTGTTCGTAGACAGTTCCCGTATCCGTCGCTCCCACGCGTCGCCGTCGCCCAACGAGTTTCCCCTTCAGCGAACCGTGTTGGCGGATGATGAAGTAGGCATGCTGGCGCCGGATGCCGAACATGAATTCCATCGTGGAATAATCTCTATCTCCAATCCAACATTGCCTACGTTGTACTTGATCAAGCAACAAAACATACAGCGGCTTCTGGCTCGCGTGTCCGTCTTCGCAAGCAATCAGGTCTTCGATCAATTCGAAGTGCGGGTTGAGTACGGCGACGATGTGTCCCGGCAGGGGAGCGTCGCCCAATTCACGCAGTTCTTTGATGCGATGATCCGTGCCAGCCAGATGATTGCCATCGACGATCCGGACGTCGTATCCCGGCAGAGGGCCATCGAGCGTCGCGTTCATGGATTCGAGGATGCCTTTGACGTCCGCCGCCGTCTCGCGAACCAGCGCTTCGGAGACAGCCAATTCGATACCGTTGAGTTTGTTGTAAACGGACTGCACTGCCACACCGACCTCTTCGACATTCTTGCCGTAGGCAGCGTTGACCGACGGCTGAATCCGCGTGGTCACCAAACTGAGTAACCCCACACAGGTCGAGAACGCCAATTCGCCAGCGATCTGTCGCTTGGCATTCTCTTCGAAGATGGCATCACGGCGCTCGGAAGAAAAAATATTCTCCAAAGTGCCGCGAAACATAACGCTGACGGGGCTTTCGTCCACGAAACCATCAAACACTTGACCCAACATGAGCGACTCCTCTTTGCATGAGTAAACAACTAACATCCAGAGAAGTCTTGCAAGAACTCACCGTCGGGAAACCCTGCTAGAATTGAATGCAATGACAGCTTTAAAAGGCTGGCTGTAAAGCCCCGGTATCGAACACTCAACCTGCCTCAAGCCCCGATAGGGGCGACACCGAAAGCAAGCTGTGCGGTGTATCGCCCCTATCGGGGCTCTCTACGGAAGATGTACACGACTCCGGGGCTTTACAGCCCCGGCAGAGGTTGTGCCGACCCTCCGGGCCGAAGAACGAAACAGAATCGCTACCCTGCTTGAAAGATATTAACGTCCTGGCGAGACTTCTCAGTCCAACACACGCATGCGAACACTTGGCTGCCGTGAGCAGGCGAGTTGATCGATCTCGGCTACTGCGGCGGCGGCAGCTCCCTCGCTTGCCGTGTGCGTCATGATGACCAGCGGCACGACTTGCCTGTCGCCTTCTTGTTCGGCCTCGTGCTGAATCACCGAGGCGATCGAGATCTGATGCCGACCGAGCACACCCGTGATTTCTGCCAACACACCGGGTGTATCATCCACCGTAAACCGCAGGTAGTAGCGGCCCTGCACTCGCGAATGGTCACCCATCGTCACGCGAGCTTCTTGCTTGGACCACAGTTGCAGCGTGCGGAACGTTAATCGTGTCCGCCCCACTGCCGTATCGATCAAATCGGCCACGACGGCCGAAGCCGTGGGCATCTGTCCCGCTCCCAATCCATGAAAGAATACGCGACCAACCGCGTCGCCCACGACGCTCACCGCGTTATAGGCTTCGCGCACTTCCGCCAGCGGCTCGCCAATTCGTACCAGCGTCGGTGAAACATGCAACTCCAACAGATCATCCAGTTGTGCGATCGCCAACAACTTGATGCGATAGCCAAGTTCTTTCGCGTAATTCAAGTCAGCGGAATCGAGCGTGTCGATGCCAACGCGCGGGATATCCGACCAGTGAACTCGCGCACCAAAGGCCAAATGAGCGAGGATCGCCAGCTTCTGAGCTGCATCCGTGCCGTCGACGTCCATCGCTGGATCGGCTTCGGCAAAGCCGCGTTTCTGAGCCTCGACGACCGCCGCAGCATAATCGGCACCTCGGTCTTCCATCTGCGAGAGAATGAAGTTGCTGGTGCCGTTTAGTATGCCCCGGAGCGATTGAATCTGATTCGCCGACAAGCATTGGCTGATGTTAGCGATGATGGGAATGCCGCCTGCGACCGAAGCTTCGAAAGCGATCGACCGGCCCAACTCGCGAGCTCGGTCAAACAGTTCGGGCCCGTGTTCGGCGAGCAGTGCTTTGTTCGCGGTGACGATGTCCTTGCCGCTTTCCAGCAGTTGCAGCATGATCGTGCGAGCGGGTTCCAAGCCACCGATCAATTGGGCGACAACCGTGATTTCCGGATCATTCAAGATGGTCGCGAGATCGTTGGTGAGCAAACCGGCCGGCAATTCTACATGACGAGGCTTACTGACATCCTTGACGACCACGCGTTTCAACCACAGCGTGCGCCCAGCGTGTCTCGCGGTTCGATCACCTTGGTCCAAGAGCAGGCGAGCCACTCCGGCTCCGACCGTTCCCATCCCGACAATCCCGACGTTGGTACGCTCCATATCCACGTTACGCTTGCTTTTTAAGAGGTTTGTGCTGGACCTGATGTTTATTACGGCACCGACACGAGCAGCCCGCAACGCCCAATTTCCAAATACTAGGTCGCAACAAGCGAAAGCGTCAAGCGGCGACCCACGATGGCGAGTCAGGCAGTTCGCTCCCCGTGGCAATTCGCGGCTGGCCTCACTAGGATATACGAGCTTCTCAAGCAGTTCGGCGTATTCCGTCACGCTGGCTCCTCTGGGGCGTTTGCTGCTTTGGATGGATTCTTCGTTCAGCAATACTTCTGGCCTTCCGCAAAGACCGATCACGTGCAATACGAGCATATCGACAACGAGCAGCGACTTCGCGAATTCTGTGATGCGGCGGCCGAGGCAAAGTGCCTTGCCTTTGACACGGAGTTTGTTTCCGAGGACACCTACCGCCCGCAATTGTGCCTGATCCAAGTTGCTGCCGACGACCGACTCGCCATTATCGACCCTTTGGCGATGAATGATGTGGCGCCGTTTTGGCATTTACTCGCAAGGCCCGGTCACGAAACCATCGTTCATGCAGGGCGGGAAGAGTTTCGGTTTTGTCTCGACGCGATCGGGCAGCGACCCGCGAACTGGTTCGATATTCAGATCGCGGCCGGCTTCGTTGGGCTCGAGTATCCCGCCGCTTACAGCACGTTGATTTCCAAATTGGTCGGCAAGAGTCTTCCCAAGGGCGAGACACGCACGGACTGGCGGAAGCGGCCGTTATCCGACAAACAACTTGAATACGCGTCACAGGATGTTTTGTACTTGAAACAGATTCGCGACATTCTGGCGAACCGATTGGATGAGTTGGACCGTCGCGCGTGGCTGGAGGACGAACTCGAAAGCTGGCTGACGCAACTCGAACACTCTGAAAACACCGAGCAATGGCGTCGCGTTTCGGGCAGTGCGGGGTTGTCGGCGCGGAAGCTGGCCATCGTGCGAGAAGTGTGGCGGTGGCGAGACGCAGAAGCGGCCAGTCGCAATTCTCCGCCGAAGCGAATTCTCCGCGATGATTTGATTGTCGAGATCGCTCGGCGGCAGACCGACAACGTGGTGCGTATTCGTTCCGTGCGCGGTATGGAACACCGTCACTTGCAACGTCACCTCGAAACGATCGCCGAATGTGTGAAGCGCGCGGAAGAGCTGCCCGATCACGAGTGCCCGCGACCGGCTCGGAAAGGCGACGTTTCACAACCGTCACTCGTATTACTCGGCCAGTTCTTCAGCACAGCACTCGGGTGTATTTGCCGGGCTCGCGAGTTGGCACCGGGGTTGGTGGGATCGGTTCAAGATTCGCGAGACTTGATCGCACACCATCTCGGGTTAACGAATTCGGACACCCAACTACCGCGGCTGATGCAAGGCTGGCGTGCAAAAATCATAGGCCCTGACATCGACAAGTTGCTGCACGGCGAACTTGGCCTACGCGTCTCAAATCCTCTGGCCGATCAACCGTTGAGCCTTGAGCCCTTCGCCAAGCCGACGCCAAACTCGTAACTCCGCATCTGCCGTGTTAAGCTGGTACGTATGGTCCCGTCAGCCAAAAACGGCTGACGAACTAGAAACGCGGCCTCTAATCCAGCTGAACCAGCACCATGCTACGCCATTACGTGCCACTGCTTCTTACTTCAATCGCATCGAGTTTCGGTTCGCTGACAAGCATTCAGGCGGCTGAACTCGAACTGCCGCCGAGTCACAGCGTCCAGCCCGAGCTTTACGCCACCGGCTTTGAGTTTGCCGAAGGACCGGCGTTTGATCGTGATGGGAATCTGTTCGTCGTTAACTATCGCGGGAACGGAAACATTGGACGTATCACGCGAGACGGTACGGCCAGCGTCTGGTGCGTTCTGGATGTATTGGTCCCGATCGAAGGCCAGCGATCGCAAGCGAACGGTTTGAAGGTGGATAGCGAAGGACGACTCGTCGTTGCTGACGCCGGTGGTGCCCGATTACTGCGGATCGCCGCCGACGGCAAGACCGGCCAAGTGCTGGCGGATCGCTGGAACGGTGCGAGATTCAATTCGATCAACGACGTGGCGCTCGATACGAAGGGAAACATCTACTTCTCGGACCCCGGCGGCTCCAACGCGGAGAATCCGACCGGTTCGATCTATCGCTTCGATATCAGCACCAATGCAATCACTCGACTTGCTACCGATCTGGCCTTTCCGAACGGCTTGGCGGTGACGGTCGATCAACATCATTTGTGTGTCGCCGAGAGCTCTCGCTATCGTGTGCTGATCTACGATTTAATCGATGGTCGCGCCGAGAACGAGCGCGTTCTCATCGAGTTCCCCAAGCAGGACGAAGGCGATATTCGAGGTGGGGCGTTCGACCCTGACGGCATGATCGTCGATGAAGCGGGACGGTTGTACGTTGCGATGTGGGTCGGTGGAATCATCAACGTGGTCGACGTCTCGACGGGCAAGCTGCTGCGACAGTACGACGCGGGCGGATCAAAGGCCACGAACTGCCACTTTTACGACGGCTACCTCTATACAACCGTCGCGGCGAAAGAAGCGGTCTTTCGGTTGAAGCTCGGGGTGAGCGGCTTCAATTACAACTGACGTGAATTCTGTAGCAGAAATCGTGTGACTTCTGAACTTCCGATGTCTGCACTTTCGCGAGTTCGGCTGCTGCTTGCATTACATCAGAATGCCGTTAACGATCTTGCCGTGAACGTCAGTCAGTCGGAAGTCGCGCCCTTGGAAGCGGTATGTTAGACGTTCGTGATTGATTCCCAAGCAATGTAGGATCGTGGCATTGAGATCGTGAATGTGAACGGGCTTGTCGATGATGTTGTAACTGAAGTCATCGGTCTCGCCGTACGTAATGCCGGGCTTCACTCCACCTCCCGCCATCCACACCGTAAAGCAGCGCGGATGGTGATCTCGACCGTAGTTCGTCCTCGTTAGTCCGCCTTGGCAATAGATCGTCCGTCCGAACTCACCACCCCAAACGACGAGCGTGTCTTCCAGCATTCCGCGTTGTTTCAAGTCGTTGATCAAGGCGGCACAAGCCTGGTCGATGTCTCCGCATTGTGCTCGGATATCGTTTGGCAGATTGCCATGCTGGTCCCAGCCGCGGATGAAGACTTGCACGAATCGCACATCGCGTTCGGCCAGTCGGCGTGCGAGCAAACAGTTTGCCGCGAATGTGCCCGGTTTATGCACATCGGGACCGTACATGTTGAGCGTGTGTTCCGACTCTTGTGAGACGTCGCCCAATTCGGGAACGGACGTCTGCATCCGATACGCCATTTCGTACTGAGCGATTCGCGTCGAGATTTCGGGATCGTGGATCGCGTCGAATTGCCGTTGGTTTAACGCAGCGACGCCGTCGAGCATTTTGCGGCGGATTTCGGCACTCACACCGGGCGGATTCGACAAGTACAACACGGGATCGCCCGCCGACCGCAGGGCCACACCCGCGTGACGCGACGGCAGGAATCCGGCTCCCCACAGTCGTTCATACAACGCCTGAGCGTCGCGTTTCGCGCTCCAACTGGATGTCAGCACGACGAAGGAGGGCAAGTCTTGATTCATGCTGCCCAGGCCATAGGACAACCAGGCCCCCATGCTCGGGCGTCCCGGAATCTGCGCACCGGTTTGGATATAAGTGATCGCCGGGTCGTGGTTGATGGCTTCCGTGTGAATCGTCTTGATGACCGCAATGTCATCCGCGATCGTGGCCGTGTGCGGAAGTAACTCGCTCATCCACGTACCGTTTGTGCCGTGTTGGGCGAACTTGAAGGTCGAAGGGGCGATCGGGAAGCGAGTTTGTCCCGAAGTCATCGTGGTCAAACGCTGCCCCATACGGATCGATTCGGGGAGATCCGTGTCGAACAGTTCGTTCATCTTCGGTTTATAGTCGTACATATCCAACTGCGACGGGGCACCGGACATGAACAAATAGATGATGCGTTTGGCCTTCGGTGCGAAGTGCGGCTTGCCCAAGACGCCGAGGTCTTCGGGCGATGTTGATGCGGCGTTTGACTCGGAGCCGAGCAGCGAGGCTAACGCGGCCGCACCGATGCCGGTTGCGGAACGTCCGAGGAAGTGTCTTCTTGATTGCAGCAGCCTGCGTTCGATGAGTGGATCCATGATTGAGCTCACAAATGATGTTAACGTGGCG
>CAUJKL010000996.1 GCA_963204995.1 Planctomycetota bacterium
CCGCACGGCGAGCCCGTGAAAGTTCCGGACGAACTGCAGCAATACATTAAGCACCGCTCAGGTTTTGCAAATTATTACTTCAACGAACTGAATCGCACGCGAGTCTGGAACGCGTTTCACGATGCGGCGGGCGATTTCGCGGAAATGCGAGGAGCCTGGTCCTTGTCCAAAGGTGAAGAGTTCACGATCACACTGGGCGATGCCGTGTCGGTAATCAAGACGGTAACGACCGCGTACTCACTCGAACCAGAAAAAGATCTTTCCGAGCAACTCGATCCGCCCGGCAGCGGCGGCATGCTGGCGACGTTACATCTCTGGCGTCGATTGCTCGTCGAGGGACCAACCGCGTTTGGCGATGTCATCTATGTCGGTCGGGCACCGTTGATCGGGCACGAAGGATTGCATGACGTGTTCCTCGGAACGTTTGACGTTGTCGAAACACAGTTCTACTTCGATCCCGCCACGGGCGAACTTCGCGCGGTCGAAATGGCCCCCGATCCTGGCGTCGATCCCTGCGAGATGCAGCTGCTCGACTATCGGGATGTGGAAGGCCGGAAGCTGCCTCACCGCCTGCTGATTCGTCACGGCGACAATGACTTTTTGGATCTCGAAATCAAGTCGATTCAGCTTTCTAAATCTGAACAGCCGGAGGCCTAGCTCATGACCCATCGGCTCTGTCGCCTTCCATTCGTCGTTACGGTCACGGCATGTTTAGTTTGTCTCGTCATGCGGACGAGCGATTTGCGGGCCGCGCAATCGTTTGCCAGTACCATCGAGTCAGTACAGCCACGGATGGTGAAGATTTATGGTGCGGGCGGTATTCGCGGGTTGGAACCGTATCAGAGCGGGTTCTTGATTTCTGCCGAAGGGCATATTCTCACGGCCTGGAGCTACGTCCTCGATACCGAGTCCATCACGACCGTTCTCGATGACGGCCGCCGCTTTCAAGCCGAACTCATCGGTGCCGATCCTCGCATCGAGATCGCCGTGCTGAAGATCGACGCGACGGAACTTCCGTTCTTCGATCTCAACGAGGCTGTCGACTTGAGCGCCGGTTCGCGCGTGCTGGCGTTCAGCAACGTGTTTTCTGTGGCGGCGGGCAACGAGCCGGTGAGCGTGCTGCACGGCAGCGTCGCCGCCAATACCAAACTCTCCGCGCGACGCGGTGCCTATGCCACGACCTATCACGGAGCGGCTTATGTCTTGGACGCTATGACGAATAACCCCGGTGCCGCCGGTGGAGCTTTGACGGATCGACGTGGGCAGCTTGCTGGCGTGCTCGGCAAGGAATTGCGGAACTCGCTGGACAATACCTGGCTTAACTACGCGATTCCGATTCCTGAAATCCGCTCGTCCATCGACGCCATCCTGGCCGGCAACTCGCGGCCCATCAGTTCGGAACCGGAACGCCGTCGCCCGATTGAGGCCGTGACGTTGGCGTCGCTGGGAATCGTCTTGGTGCCGAACGTGGTTGACAAGACACCGCCGTTCGTCGATCGCGTCCTTCCTGATACTCCCGCAGCCGAGGCCAAAGTGCTGCCGGATGATCTGATTTTGTTTGTCAACGATCGACTCGTTAGCTCCTCGAAGATCCTTCGAGAAGAGCTGCTCTATATCGACCGCATCGACGAGGTGCGATTGGTTATTCAGCGGCAGCAACAGTTGCTCGAAGTCTCGTTATTTGCCGAGTAGCATAATTCCATGAAGCATTTACTCTGTCGCTACATCGCATCGTGGCTCGTACTGGTCGCGATGTTCGCGCACGCTAAGGCACAAGACGTTGACACTGCCGCATTGGAAGAGCAGTCGATGAAGGCTGCGGTGGCGCACGCGGCTTCCGCCGTGGTGCGCATCGAAACCGTTGGTGGCTTGGACCGCGTCGGCGACGTCCTGCTGGGCGACGGCCCGACTACGGGCCTGATCGTGGCGACGGATGGTTACATCATTTCCAGTGCATTCAACTTTCTGAGCAAGCCCAGTTCGATCTTGGTGACTTTGCCAAGTGGCAAGCGAACGCCCGCCGAGATCGTTGCACGCGACCACAGCCGGATGTTGGTGCTGCTGAAAGTAACCACAGACGAACCGCTGCCCGTTCCCGACGCTGTGCCCATCGATCAGATGCAAGTCGGTCAGTGGGCAATCGCCGTTGGTCGAGCGCTCGATGCACAGCACCCCAATGTGTCGGTAGGCATCATCAGTGCCAAGGATCGTGTGTGGGGCAAGGCGATTCAGTGCGATGCCAAGATTTCGCCCAGCAATTACGGTGGCCCGCTGGTCGACATTCAAGGCCGCGTGCTGGGAGTACTCGTACCCATGTCACCCAACGAGAACACCGAAGTGGCTGGTGCGGAGTGGTACGATTCGGGTATCGGCTTCGCGATTCCGCTGGTAGATATTCAGCGTTCTTTGGAAGCCATGAAGAAGGGCACGGACATCTATCCCGGTTTGATGGGCATCGCATTGAAAGGTGGAAGTATCTATTCGTTACCGGCCGAGATCGCGGCGTGCCAGATCAAGTCTCCAGCGTTCGAGGCGGGGCTTCGCGCTGGCGATACAATCCTACAAGTCGATGGCATGTCGATTGAGCGGCAAGCTCACCTGAAGCACGCGTTGGGGACGCGAAACGCTGGCGATACGGTGCATGTTGTCGTGAAACGCGGCGAAGATCGTGTCGAGGCGGACGTGACGTTGGTCGAGCGGCTCATTCCCTACGATCATCCATTCATCGGCGTCTTGCCGCGGCGAGACGAGCAAGGCGTGGTGGTGCGTTATGTCTTCCCCGGCAGTGGCGCATCCGCCGCTGGGATCGAGGTCGGCGACAAGATCGTCAAAGTGAACGATACAGCCGTGGTCGATGCGGCTGCGCTCCGCCAGGCGCTCGCTAGTTTCGAGCCGCGACAACAAGTCCAAGTGACCGTTACTCGCGCCGATGAAGAGAAGATCGTTCAAGTATCGCTTGGTTCATTGCCCACGACGATACCGGAAAGCCTGCCTTCGTCTCGCAAGCAAACCCCACTCGCTGAAGCGGCGGTCGTAGCGGACTTTATCGAAGTGAAAGTTCCCGAACACGCGAACGCTTGCCTGGCCTTCGTGCCATCGAGCTATCAGGCCGAAGTTCCGCACGGCGTGGTGGTCTATTTGCGCCAGCCTGGCGCATTCGACAAGGCCAAATTGCTCGCGGATTGGCGATTGTTATGCGAAGCCAACGATTTGATCCTGCTGGCTCCGCAACCGCTGGACGTCGATCGCTGGACACCTATTGAAGTCGAGTTCGTGCAGAAGACGCTGGAGCAGATCATTGCGAAGTACAATGTCGACAGATCGCGTGTGGCGCTCTACGGCCAGGAAGCGGGCGGCGCTCTGG
The DNA here is from genome assembly GCA_963204995.1 of Planctomycetota bacterium. Taxonomy (GTDB): domain Bacteria; phylum Planctomycetota; class Planctomycetia; order Pirellulales; family Pirellulaceae. The sequence goes on from CAUJKL010000996.1 coordinate 3,365, forward strand.
CGTATCTGTTTGCCTTTCGCAACCGCGAGCTCGCGCGAGCCGTAGTCGCAGTGGACGCCGCCATGCCGGCGCGGCTTCGCCTGCCGGACACCGATCCTGTCTATCCGCTGGCGATCCTCACGACGAATGCTCCTGGGTCTCGTGTTGCCGAACGCGTTGAACAAGCGATCGAGCAACTGCGTGACATGAAGTACCCGGTCACCGTTCTGCCGATGGACGCTGCACGAGCATTGAACGAACAGGAGTTGGAACAGGTTGTCCGTTGGATCGACATGCTCGATAGGATTTAGCAACGACCACGGAATGACTTCCTCTTTCAATCACTGGCCAAGAGCCGGGGAATGCCCCTGGCTTGCCCAGGGGATAGTTGCGTTCGCTGCTAATAAGCCTTGCCAGTTGCTAATGTCTCAATGATGCCACCGGCTTGTCCGGTGGTGCCTCACGCTTCTCGCTCGCAACCGCCGCTGCCCCCCAGCAACGATCGTAACCATCCACGGGACAAGCCCGTGGCATTTAATGTTCAATCTGCCCCGCTGTTGTAGCAATGAACGTAATCAACCACCGGGCGAGCCGGTGGCATTTGATGTTTTGCAAACACGTCGAACTTAATGAACTCGCACAAATGGGGAAGTTATTTCACGTGCGTCACGACGACTTGTGGCAAACCGCGTACACGCTCGCCTTCGAATCTTCTCGATCGAACTTTGCGGCATGACTCCCGCCAATCGCTTCATCGACCAAATTACCGACCGCCGCTTCGTCTCGGTACGTCAGATACCAATTCCCAATCCACTCCATGTACGCGCGACTGGGGTTGGATGGTGCGAAGTTGAAGACTAGCAATTCGCCGTCCGCATTGAGATGACTCCAGAAGCATTGCAACATGGCGACGGCGTCAGCATCTGTCAGGTAATCGAACATTCCGGTGCAGGCGATGAAATCGGCATGTTTGAGGAGCGAGTCGGTTCGTTTCAGACGAGGGAGTCGAAACAGATTCTCACGATGCGCGTGTAGTTGGGCGGGGTGCAGCAGCGGAGTCAGCCGGCGCTCTGCCACGACGAGAGCCTCGGGATCGAGATCCAGCAGCGAAACCCTGAGGCGTGCGCGCTCGTCGGGCGACAGCTCACGGCAGGCAAGTTCGATATCGAGCGCCGGGCCAGATCCGACACTGCAAATATGAACGTTGTCCTTCGTCGACGCCCGCAGCAATCTGACGATGCGTTCCGCAACGAGCTTTGTCCGGGAACGAACAGCTTCGGGTGCGGCTTGCTCCTGAAAAAAGTGATCGAACGCTCGTCCCAGCGGATCGGCACTAAGTGTTCGATAGACGATCTTTTCCAACATTTCAAAATCACCGGCATAGCCTCGCGGCTTCTGCCGGGCGTGATTCTGCAACCAGCCAACGGCGAGCGTCTCGCCGGCCACTTTCCACAAAGCACGCGAGGGCACGCGATTGGCCTCGCCCCAGCAACCCGTCAGCGCCAGATCGTCCAAGCACGCATTCATGATCCGCGACATCTCGAAGTTGGCGCGCTCTTGATTCAACCAGCCATTCGTCGTCACCCCGGCGAATCGTAAGTCCTCGAGTAACTTCTCACCGGCGAGCCGGGCGTGCTCTCGCAATTCGTTCAGTGCATTCATGAGAACAACGCGAGTACGATCTCACAGATATCGGTGTCAACGATGCTGTCGGCCACATGCCCCTGTTCCGAACAGAGAACAACGCCCTGCTGCTCGGGCATCGTGACAGGAGCGCCGTGGGAACCCTTCACCAACGTGGCGTCGATTGGAATGCTTCGAGTTGCCATATCGAAATGCAACTCGACCGGGTCGTAGCCGGGCTTGCGGTGGATGTCGACCGTGCGTGCAAAGCCGGGAGCCTTGGTGTCGTCCAACCACCAATAGTAAGCCTGCCAGCTGTTGGGCGTGGAGATCAGAATGACTTCGCCAGCTCGCTCGTGGCTGATGTGATATTTGTCTCGTGCTGCACCCGCCAACACTTCGGCAATCCCTTCGGCACCGTCAAACAACTGACAGACTTGTGCCACAACCTCGGCCTTCGCGTCTTTAATAAACAC
>CAUJKL010000997.1 GCA_963204995.1 Planctomycetota bacterium
TCCGGCCTACGATGAGAAATGCGGGCTAGCCGCACCCCGTACCGGTTTCCGACTCAGCAGCTTCACCTGGTGCCGGGCTTCGTTCGGGACGTAGTCGAGGTTGCCTCGCTACTCGATGATCTTGTTAATGGGATACTCGACGATGCCACGCGCGCCGGCAGCCTTGAGCTGTGGGACGACCGTGCGCAGGAACCGCTCTTCGACGATCGTATTGATGGCCGCCCATTTGGGGTCGGACAGGGAAGAGACCGTCGGTTTCTGTAACGCCGGTAACAACTCCAAGATTCTGTCGATCTGCTCGCGCTCGACGTTCATCATTAGCCCGACTTTGCCTTCCGCGGCAAGGCATGAGTGCAACATCAACGCGATATTGTCGAGCTTCTCCCTTTTCCAGATATCGTTGTAAGCCGACTTGTTGGCGATGAAGCGTGTCGTACTCTGCATGACCTCGTCGACGATGCGCAAGTCGTTGGCGCGAAGCGAGCTGCCGGTTTCGGTCACTTCGACAATCGCATCGCACAGTTTCGGTGGTTTGACTTCCGTGGCACCCCACGAGAACTCGACCTTGGCCGTCACGCCATGTTTGGCGAGATAGGACTTGGTCAACCCGACCGCTTCCGTCGCGATCCGTTTGCCCTCAAGATCCTTCACCGTCTTGATCGGCGAGTCGGTCGGAACGCACAGCACCCAGCGAACCGGTCGGCGACTGGCCTTCGAGAAAATAAGTTCGCAGATTTCGACAACATCGGCCTCGGTTTCGACGACCCAATCTCGGCCAGTAATGCCCGCGTCGAGTACACCTTGTTCGACGTAGCGAGCCATCTCCTGTGCCCGAATTAGCAGGCATTCAATTTCGTCGTCATCGATCGACGGATAGTACGAGCGAGACGAGAACGTAATGTTGTATCCCGCCTTCTTGAATAAGGCGGCGGTAGATTCCTGCAGGCTGCCGGCGGGAATGCCAAGCTTCAAAACTTTGTCGGTCATCGGGAAACCCTTGAACAGACGAAGGGGTCGGGAGTCTTTTTCGGGGAATCGCGTTCGCCAAACGGACATGATTTGGCCGAAAAAGACTCCCGACGCCGTGTACTCAACTCTTCTTGTAAACTACCGCCGGGTCGAACACACGCTCGCCGACGACTTCGATCTCGCCGGTCGCCGGGTCAACCTTGCGGAAGAAGCAACTCTTATAGCCTTCGTGGCAGGCCGCGCCGCCAACTTGTGTAACCTTGACGAGCAATGTGTCTGCGTCGCAATCGTAATAGATCTCGTGCAGTTTTTGGACGTTGCCGCTCTCCTCGCCCTTGCGCCACAACTTCTGGCGACTGCGGCTGTAATAGCAGACCTGGCCCGTCTTCAACGTCTCGTCGTACGACTGCTGGTTCATATACGCAAGCATCAGCACGTCGCCCGTCTCAACATCTTGGGCGATGGCTGGAATCAAGTCGGACTTGCTAAAGTCTGGACCACTCACCGGCTTCCCTTTCTAAAAAGTATGTCAGCCTTTCAAGGCTGACCGGTCTGCGGGAAACCGCTACCGTATCACGAAGGTCGAAGTCTCGCTAGGCGCGGGGAGCGGCAGAGACGCTTGTCGCGGAGGGACGAGTCGTTGTCCGCTGACAGGCGCGCGGGGACGCTGTGAGGTCACGATTTGCCCAACCAGGTTTTGCGAGGGAAACGAGGCGAGTACGTATGTATTTCGCCCGTTGATGACGTCGACGCTGGTCGTGTGGGCCGCTCCAATCGGTTGCCCGCGACGAGCTGGACGCAGCGTCAACTGATGCGTCCCCGCGGGCAGCTCGAGTCGCACGACTTGGATCGTCTCGGGCAGCAGGCCCCAGCAACGCGTGTCCGCCTTTTCGGTCGCCTCCCAGACGACGCCAGCTGCGTCGAACGCCAAGTTGGTGAGTCCATCGTCAACCGCGAGCGCATCTTTCGCCGCATAGACTGCGCCCTTCTTTAAGACGCGACGGACGATGGCCCGGGCGAGGATCTGCTGCTTCTCAGACTCGAACTGAGCCACCGCCAGTTTGCCGACGTCGGTGACCGTCTGAGTGAGAGCTGCTGGGTGCCCGTTCACATCGACGGCGACTGAATCGATCGCATTCATTGGCACGACGATTGTCGGCACTTTGATCGGAGCAATCGTTGGCGGCAGGGTGTGATCTCCGACGACGCTCAAGATGCGATCGGCGATCAGCAATGCGTCGCTCGTAGCTTGTGCGAGCACTTCTTCTTTGTAGGGACCACGGCCAACCAGAGCAAAGACGTAGACGACACCGTTTCCGGATTCGGAATGCACCCCGGCCTGTGCTCGTGCGAGGTCAAACTTCGCCGCTTCGAATTGAGGCTCCCAGGAAGCGACCATCGCAAACGCTCGCTCGGCATCGTCGTAATGCGAGTGCGACTCCTCTTGCACGACCCCTCGCACGTAAGCACCAATGGCGACGTTTGCATTGGGCACTGCCTTACCCTTCGATGCCTCGGCAGTCGCACGCTCGACAATCTCGCGTTGCTTCTGATCCACTTGCAGGCAATACGCGACGGCATCGGACCCATCGTACATGAGATTGCTGATGGCGAGCATGGCGCGGATCATCACCTTCTCGTAATCTTCGCCAGCATAAGCCGTCAAAGCATCGTCGGTCAGTAACGAGACGCCAGATTCGGCGGCGTTCTTTTGTTCCAAGTGATCGAATCGGTCGCGCACGTCCCGCAAGAGGAGCTCGCTATCGGCTGGTTTCCCTTGGGCGAGCGAGACCATCGCGCGATCGAGAATTAGACAATCCCGCTCGCGAGATCGATCGGCTTCTGCTTTCTCAAGCAGCGAGGCGGCGGCACCGAGGTCGTTGGAAAAGTAAGCGTGCCGCGCTTCGCGCACCCGCTGCGCGTGGGTCGAACAACCAACCAGCGCCATCGCGATGACGACGACGAAAACCGTCGAGAACGCCGATCCACGCCGAGCGTCTGGGGGCTGCTGTGAATCTCTCAGGATTGGCGCGTGAACGGGTTGTAGTTGAACCATTTGCCGGCACGCGTGTGGTGATAGCCCTTGCGGACCTTTGCGGATTCCTTGTCGTACTGCCCCGTTTCTACGTTCACCATCTCCAACGTCAACAGATAGTCGCGCTGATAGTCTTGGTTGTTCTCGGTCGTGCCCGAAGTGAGTTTGGCGTAGAGCAAGTAGTCGAAAGGCTGGCCCTGCTTTTCAAGTGCGGCCGAGAACAACCGCATGTTCTCGGGAAGAAACAGCGAGTCGGGGCGCAATCGCGTTTCGTACAACGCGGCGTCGACGAACCGACGACTGATCGGTTCGAACATCGGGGCTTGGAGTATCTGCGTGTCGATCTGTTCGTAGATCTGTTCTTTGAAGTCGCCGATCTCTTCGATACTTCGATTCTCGACGCAGACGAAGCAGATCCGTTTCGGAGGAGGCGGGGCACCATTGTACGAAACCGTGTGGAATTGCACTTCTTGGCGGCTCAAGAGCTTCGCCACACTTTCGTTGATCAGCGGATTAAACGTCTCGGCACCAGCCGCATGGCTGCCGACCATGTCCGACTGATCGTCCTTGATCACATGTCCAAACTGATGTGACCGACACCCAATTGCGAAGCTGAATGGGGCTGCCGCTAGTCCCCAGCGCAGAAAATCTCGTCGATCCATCGTGTCCTCTCTCCGTCCCTGGAAAAGACTCTTGTCTCCTTTCTTCTTCGGGCGTTGCAGGCTGCCAACTCGACAGAACTAAATGTACGAATCGACTTCGCGAGTGAGACTGGGGGAGCGTGGCTAGGCACACAAACTCATTTCGCATGAAATGAGGACGCTAGCGGGCAATTACGCGAATGCTCGCATGGCGATAGCACCCGCTTGCCCTTGCGGCGAGATGTTCACATTGATGAAACTGTCGCCGGGCGAGCTGCCGGCCTTGGCGGCGTTGATGGGACAGTCCGCATCCGGCTCTTCGTAGTTGAGAATCGGAAATAACTCGCCATGTTGCATCGCGAGAAGACTCGCGACGATCTCGACCATGCCACTTCCGGCACCAAGGTTGCCGAAATAGCTCTTGGCAGCGGTCACGGGGACGGGCGACTTGCGATTGGCGAAAGTTCGCTGAATCGCAGCTGCCTCTGCAGAATCGCACTGTTTTGTCGACAAGCCGTGTGCGTGAACGTGGCCGATTTCATCAACGCTCAATCCGGAAGTTCGCAGTGCTTGCTCCATGACGTTTCGAAGGGCGACATCTGTCTGTGGTTCGCCTAAGCGATTGGTGACCGTCGATGAACCGTAGCCAACGACTTCGCCAAGAATACTCGCGCCGCGAGCCTTGGCCGATTCCAACTCTTCCAGCATGATCGCGCCGGCACCCTCGCCGAGCACCAATCCAGTTCGATGACGATCGAAGGGGCGGCTCAGTTTGGTTGGATCGTCGCTTCCGTTCGCAATCGGCTCTTGCAACACGACGTGGATCGAACGCAAGGAATGCACGCGGGTGCCCGTCGCACCAGCAATAATCGCGTCAGCACTGCCGCGCGCGATCGTCGAGTAGGCTTCGGCGACGGCCAAGTTTGGGGAGGCCTCGCGAAGTGTGATCGAGTTGTTGGGGCCACGCATGTCGTTATAAATCGCGATATGGCTGGCTGGCATGTTCGGGAGATACTTGAGCAGCCAGAGCGGCGTGACTTTCGGCAAGCCGTCGTGAGCCCATCGATCGAACTCGAATCGCCCCTCCGCGTCGAGGCAATTCTTCACACCATCCAAGAATTCGCCCGGCAGAGTCATGATGTAATCGGAGCCGTAGACGATCCCGGTTCGATCGTTGTCGTAACCGCCAGGCTCTAGTCCTGCATCCGTCATGGCGAGTTGTGCTGCGGCGACTCCCATCTGAATCTCGCGGCACATCACTTTAAGCCCCTTGCGAATCGCCTTCTTGCGATCCGAATCGAGTGGCCCGAAGTCATCGATGCTTCCCGTGAACTGTTTCGCCTCGGCTCCATAGGGTGTGGGTAGGTTCGTGGAATCGATCAGTTTCAGCTCGCCAACGCCGCTTTGTCCGCTTTGCAACGCGTTCCAAAGGCTCTCCTTGGAACTTCCGAGCGGTGTGACGACACCGACACCGGTTACAACGACGCGACGATTCGAATCAGCAGCAGGCATGTTTGGCGATACTTTGGAAGGAGATGAAGCGGGCGACAGCCAATATCCTACAGCTCAGCTGCCCAATCGGGCAGCCGGTATGGGGTTAGGAGCAGGCAGTGGTTCCATTCTAAATGCCTAGCAATCTGGCGTCGAGATACAACATTTTTGTGGGTTGGAAACGCACGACCACGCCACCAGTAGTGCATGGCAGGCACGAGTACGAGTACGAGTACGAACGCCGCTTTCTAATAGCGACCGCGGTAATTCGGGCTCGATCGCTCCGCCGATCGTCGATCACCCGCCAACGTTTGGCTAGCCTTGCCGTTACTTTCAATGAATAGCAACGCATCCGCACGTCCCACATCACCACCGACCAACATAGGGAGTCCAAGCAGGGATCGGTCGGCGGCCGGTGTCGCGATCACCCCACAGC
>CAUJKL010000998.1 GCA_963204995.1 Planctomycetota bacterium
GACCCCTTCACCGCTGACAACAAGTGGAGATGGCAACGATGAAGCTGCACGGGATCGCAACATGGTTGTGCTGTTGTCTTATCACATCGATTGTGGCTTGGGAAAACAGACCAGCCGCCGCAGAACAGGTTCCCGCCGTCACGCTGGAACAGATCGAAGCGGATTGGGCTCGGCAAAACCAGTTGCGCGATGCTCCGGCGGCCTTGGCCGGCGGCGTGAGTCCCGAACAGGATGCGGCTGGTGGCTGCGACGGCGTCAAAGACGGTAAATGGGGATTCCATACAGAGCACGAAGACCAACCTTGGTGGCAAGTTGATCTGGGCGAGTCGCAGCCCTTGGATCGCGTCGTCTTGTACAACCGATGTGACAACCAGATGGGGAAGAGGAACTCGCAGTTCATCGTCCTGTTGTCCAACGATGGCAAGCACTTCGAATCCTGTTACCAGCACGATGGTACTGATTTCCTAGGGCACCCAGATGGCAAACCCTGCTCCGTACCGATGCAGAGAAAGAACGCTCGCTTCGTCCGCTTGCAGTTGCCGGGCAAGAGTTATTTTCATCTCGACGAGGTGGAGATCTATGCTGTCGGCGGTCAGGAGAACGTCGCGCTGCACCAGCCCGCAACGCAAAGCAGTACGAGCCAATGGTCAGTCGCTCACGAGCTAGGTGGTTCGGCGGTCGTCACGTACAACACAACGCCAATCATCGAACGCGGCCGGAGCTTGGTCAAGAATCTACATCAGCTTGGTGCTGACGTCCGCGCCGAAGCAACAACGCTTGAAAACGTCGCCGCCCAGTTGAAAACTCTTCCGGCGGATGCGACCGACTCGCAACGTCGTGATCTCGATCGCCGCGCTCGCTGGGCTCAGCGAAAAATGTCATTAAGCAATCCGCTGTTGGACTTCGACTCGATCCTGTTCATCAAACGCGCCCCCGGCCTGTTCCCGCACGTATCGGATCAATACTACGGTTGGTGGTCGCGCGGTGGTGGCGGAATTCACATTCTGTCCGGTTTCCAGGGAGACAACCCGCAAGTGCGTTGCTTGACGGAGGACTGGCCGACGGGCAGTTTCCTGCGTCCGGATCTGTCGTACGATGGCCGGAAGGTTTTGTTCGCCTGGTGTAAGCACTATCCGCATGTCGCCGACGTACCAGACAAGACTGACAAAGAATCGCTTCCTGAAGATTCCTTCTATCACATTTACGAAATGAATCTCGATGGGACCGAGGTGCGGCAACTGACGCGAGGTTACTACGACGATTTCGATGCCCGTTATCTACCCAGCGGCGAGATCGTGTTTCTCTCGACCCGCAAGGGCCAGGCGTTGCAAGCCGGCAAGCAAAGCGCGGCGGCTACCTCGGCAGCAACCTGCCCGGACAGCTATGTCCGTTGTGGCGGCGGCAATCATCGGCCGGTCGCTGTGTTTACTTTGCACGTGATGGATCAACGCGGTGGTAACCTGCGAGCGGTCTCGGCCTTCGAGAACTTCGAGTGGACGCCGTCCATCGCCAGCGACGGCCGGGTGCTGTACGCTCGCTGGGATTACATCGATCGCTTCAACGGCCATTTCATGAGCCTGTGGTCGACCAACCCGGACGGCACCAATTCGCAACTGGTCTACGGCAACTACACCAAGCAGCCGCAGTGTGTCTTCGAAGCGCAAGCGATCCCGCATTCGCAAAAGCTGATCTTTACGGCCACCGCACACCATTCCATCACGGGTGGATCGCTCGCGATTTTGGATCGCAATTTTGGCGACGAGTACGAGCGACCGCTGACACGTCTGACGCCGGAAGTTCCCTTTCCTGAAACCGAAGGCTGGCCCGATACCTACTACGCCGGGCCGCATCCGCTCTCGGAGCAGCACTTCCTCGTTTCCTGGAGCGACCGGGCTCTGCCCAAGCATCACTTGATGGCACCCGACGATCCCGGCAACCCGCGCAACGCCTTGGGCCTGTACTTGTACGATGCCTTCGGCAATCTGACGCTGTTGCATCGCGATCCGGATATTTCGAGTATGAATCCCATCCCCATCCGTCCGCGAATGCGCGCGCCAGAACTTGCCAGCAAGACCGATTGGGATGGGGCGCAGGAAGGCACGTTTCTGTTACACGATGTTTACCAAGGGTTGAGCGGCGTCGAGCGAGGCGCGGTGCGGCGACTGCGCGTTGTCGGCGTACCGCCCAAGGTGCAGCCACAGATGAACTCTCCCGTGTTGGGCGTGTCGCACGAAGACCCCGGCAAATTTGTGCTGGGAACGGTGCCCGTTGAACGCGACGGTTCCGCCCACTTTCGAGTTCCTTCCGGCATTCCGGTTTTCTTTCAAGCACTGGATGCCAAGGGGATGGCCCTGCAAACCATGCGTTCGTTGACGTACGTGCAACCGAACGAGACGCTCTCCTGCGTCGGTTGTCACGAATCTCGCAACTCTTCCCCACGAGCGAGCGGCGGTTCGCCGTTGGCCGCAGCGCGTTCGGCCTCGCGGCTGTCACCCGATCCCAGTGGCTCATGGCCCTTGCGATACGATCAACTCGTGCAGCCGGTATTAGAAAAGCATTGCGTCGCCTGTCACTCGCCAAACAACACGGATGCAATCGCCGCCAGTTTCGACCTTACGCCAGCTCGTTCGTACGACACCTTGATGAGTTTCGCTGATGGAGACCTACATAAACTGGCTTTCGAGAAAGACCAGTCCGTCGTGGGCGACGGCGCGGCACGCAACAGCAAACTGCTCGACCTGTTAACGCGAGCGGAGAGCCATCACGACGTTCGCCTGAGCGACGAGGATGTTCGACGCTTTGTCGTGTGGATGGACACTTACGCTCAACGGCAAGGCTCCTACAGCGACGACCAAGAGGAGCAACTGCGCAAACTTCGCTTGGCGCTCGCGCCGTTGCTCGATGAGTAAGTTCCCACCGGCAGCCACGGTCGCCGGGCCACCGAATTGGCATGAGACAAGCGTACCTCAGGCTTTCCAGCCTGACCGCACTGCCAACCAACATTGCCTGCGCCAAGCGTTAAGACAGCACGCAAGAGTGGAAACGAGGTCTCGTATCAGCATGTAGGGTGGAAACGCACCACCCGCGACAGGTCGTGGTGCGTTTCACGCACCCTACGTTTTTTTTCACAGTCATTCATGTCACTTCGTGGCACCCTTAATGATGAAAATGCATTTCAGCAGTAGTATACTGATGGCAGTGCTGGACGGTTGTTTGGGTCGCAGGTCGTTTGTGATTGGTGCGTGCGAGCCCGCTTCACAGTCTGGCCAGGACGGTTGCTGCGAACCCTTAATTGTTGCCCTCGCATAGGCGCGGAGCACGCGGAGCAGCTTGGTCATGTTTGCACCGTCCCCCAGCAGCTGTTCGGTTTGACCAGTCTCATTGCCTTTCAATATCCGGAGATGGAATACCATGACTTGGGAGGCGAATATTATTTCCGCCTCGATCCGCAACGACCCTGGCGTCACCTGGTCAAACGCCTGGAGTCGCTCGGCTACAAGGTAACGGTTACACAGCGAACTGCTGCTTGAACATCCGAACGTTAGACCTGACTACGACACAAACATACACCCGAAAGACGGCGTGGGCGCTAGTTCCCTATCCTGATGTCAGCGCCGCAACAGAGGATTTTCGGAGCAGCAGCAGCCTCGGAGCAAACGCCGACGTTGTCGTTGAATTACATTGGAAGGTCTGGGAAAATGTAACTCGGTCCCCAATGAGGCTCGTCCCTTTGAAAGCCAAGATTGACGGGTTAGTACAAACTCGTGTTTCGTCAATCGGGAACAGCAAGCGGTCGAAAAACAGTCTGTAGATTAGTGCCTGTCCGGAAAATCACTCGTTCCGAATTTTGACGGGACCTGCGGTGGGTTGGCGGAGATGAAGATGTTGAAATTGGCGTCGGTCGGTCGTGATAGGGGCACGTTGGCGTGAGATGAGGATGGTGTGGGAGTCAGAAACACTCGACCTGCGCAGTCCGGTAGCGCGGTGAGTGCTCAAAAGGGCTGCTTGCGACCGCTGGCTCAGGCGGCTTGGCGCTTGCTGTACGCCGCGTTGGATGACTCGTGTTCGCGCGCGATCAGGAGCTTGCCCGCGTTTTGAAGCGACCCAGTGTGCAGGTTGCAATCGAACACGCCTAACGCCAAGTAACGCTCGAACCCCAACTCCGTCTTGTCGCGACAACGCTTCATGCCGTTGCCCGCTTGCAAAGCGCCGATCGCGGCCTCGATACCCGAATGACGACGACGTGCTCGACGAAACTCCGCAG
>CAUJKL010000999.1 GCA_963204995.1 Planctomycetota bacterium
TCGGATGATCTTCGATCAGCGTGGCGTCCAGAAGCAGTTCCACCAGAATATGTCCCAAGAAACTGGGGCGGAATCCGTCGTCGTTCGGCAGTCGCTCGCGGATCTCTTTCGTGAAGTACAGATTCAGCTCGGCAAAAGCCCGCGTCTGATGAAACCAATCATCATCGTGATGATGCTGCATGATTCCTTTTGCGATCGAAGCGACTCGCAGATCTTCGTCTTCGGCGTGCGGAGCGGCCAATTTCGATCGAGCCCGCACGCGGCGATTCACCACGCTCAACCAATCGGGAACCGCCGTACCCGCCACAAAGTATGCGTCGTCGATGTGGTGTCGAGCGTGGGCGAAGTAGTTCATGGGCTTGGCGTTAACACCGTCAACTGGCGACGAATGTAAATGGGTTGACGATGCGCACGCTAACATCGCGGAGGTCGTTCAGATTGCGTGTCGCAAAGATCATGTTGTGAACGTTGGCGGTTGCACAGAGCAAAGAGTCAGCCGCAGGCAATGGACGCGTGGCGTTTAGTCGCCCCCATTCTTCGGCGACGTCGATTGTGATCGGGAGGATCCGGTTTGAGAAATTGTGATACAAGCCTTGCAGCCAATTCTCCAACTTTGCGGCCTGCTGGGGATCCCGCCGAAGAAGCAAAGCGATGCCTTTGCGAATCTCACCGATTGTGATTACGGATATAGCACCGCCGTGACGAATCAACTCAGCCTGCTCCCAAGCTGCAACTGCAGGATCGCATCGGGGGCCTTTCCGCAATTCGGAGATGACGTTGGTATCGAGCAAGTAAAGCATCAGTCTGACAAGTCGACGTCACGCATCGATCCTTCAATCCGCGAGAAATCTAGATCAGTACCTACGTCAGGCATCGTTCTTAAATACGACTCGAATGTCATTTCCGATGATTTCTCGGAGACATCCGCATCCGGCCCCAAGACTGTTATGAGAACGCGCATCTTCTGATCCGGTAGTACTGCGTCAACTAATTCGACGTGACCATCAGGGGCCAGTGTGCCATCATACGTTTTGTGGATCATTGCAATTCCGCGACCGTAAGAACCTCGTGAATGAGGAATAGATTGATTATAGCGACGAACACTGTAACGAGACACGCTACTCGACGATCATCTCGCCGTTCATGACCAGCCAATGCCCTGGAAACGTGCAAAGATAGGGATAACGCCCCGGTTGCTGGGGAGCTTGGAAATAGATCGTGAACTCGTCGCGCGGCAACACCACGTCGGTATAAGCCAATACGTCAGACGATTCCGGGATGTATTGCCGCACGACGGCTTCTGGGTCAGAGATCAAACGATTCGCCAAGTCGCCGACCCGCTGCAGTGTGCCGGGTTTGACCAACGCCCAATTGTGAGGTACGACGTCCGGGTTCGACAGCGTCAACGCGATCGGCTCGCCGGCCCGAACACGAAACGAACGGGCCGTATACGACAGGTTGCTGCCCGTTTCGATGGTGATCTGGCGAGCATCCTTGATCTTGTTCCGATGCGGATTGGGGACGCTCTTGGTTGCCATCGCCAAATCGGCCAGTATCGGATGTGCTGCAATTCGTTTCACTGCCAGCTGGTATCCATCGTAGCCCTCATAGGGGCGAGCTAACTTGTGAACCGTGGCGAATAAATCTTGGAACTTTCCGGCACTCGTTTGCACACGTAGATGCAATTGGTTGACCGGTTGCAAGTCCGGGATCTCCAAAAAGAGTGTCTTCGAATCGGAGGCGACGTGGGCAGCCGCGATTTGCAACGCATCATGGCCACGCATCCCGATGTGCCTTGTCGAGAACTCAGGCGAGCCGTAAGCCGCACTGTAACGATAGTTCCAACATTGCGCGAAGTGGCTCGCCGCGCGCGAGGCGACTTCGCGGTCCAGAGGCGACGAGAAGGTAATGGCTACTCCGTTCTCGTGCATCCGAATGCCGACCGGCAATTGAACTTCTTCACCCGTGTAACGGACTCGCTGAAAACTTCCTACGTCCGGCGTGTACGAACCCCAGCCTTGCATGCCGGTCACGTACAGCTGGCCATCGGTCGGGCTGAAGCGTCCACGATGGGCACCGGATCGAAACTCGCCCGGCAGCGGCACGACCGTACCTTGCAGTTGTCCGTCGACTTCGTCTCGCAATACGAGGAAATGCGAACCGGTCCCGAACGAAAAGTGCAACAGCTGTCCCGCGAGCGGACCCCAGCGATCGCTCGTCACCGTCGTCTGACCGCCGGCCGAGTTATCGAGTCCGCGCGGAAGGTAAGCGAATGGGAGTGAAGGCACTTGTCCATTGCGGGGACCGGGATATCCGAAGTACGGCGCGACACGATCCGTGTCAGGCAACTTCGTCGCACAGATCATCGATGCCGGAGTCCACTCGCCTTCCGAACAGGGAATCGTGAGCAAGCCGTCCGGCGAAACGCCCAGTCCATCGGGATTGCGTAACCCGGTCGCCACGACATCCGCTCGTTTGCCATCCGGTGAGATCCGTACGACGCCTTGATTACCAGACGCCGTGTAAAAATTGCCGACGGCATCGCGTTCCAAACCGCAAATGAAGTCGTGCCCGGCGGGCGAAGTCTCGAAGGCGTTGCTGAAGCATTCATAAAAGTCGGCTTCACCATCGCCGTCCAGATCATGCAGCCGAGTGATCTGATCGCGTCCCAGGACGAAGATTCCGTCTTCATCAACAACGACGCCCTGCGGCAGATTCAATCCCGATGCAAACCGGCGCCAAACGGCTCTCTTGGATGGATAGGCGAAATCGGAGACGTGCCAGACGTCACCATGCGTCGTGCAAACGATCGCCGAGCCGTCGGGCAGGAAACCGTGTCCGCCGCAAAATAGCGGCGTGTTCCATGGGTTGTCGGTTGGCAACTCGATCGTATCGACGGCGTAGGGCGAGCCGCTGCCGTGATGGATCGTTGTTTCGATGGCCGTTGGTTCGTGTTTGCTCGTGTTCAATGCGGCCTGGATTGAGTGCTCGTCGGCTCTAGCAATATCACGAATGAACTTTCCATTCTCTAACTGGGGCGTATCAAGATATTCGTGCTCTCCAATTCGATATGAAAAGGTGACACGATTCCCAAACCGGTAGAACCCCTTGTACTCGCGCTTTCCCTCAATTTGTTCTGGGGGCGATTTCGGCAGGGCGGTTCCGTCCATCATCGCGCCGTGCATGAAGCCATGACGCACCGTCGAGAACTTGAGGAATCCGTCTTTCCACACCGCATCGTAGGTCAGCGTCTCTGGATTAAAGCAAGCAGACATCTCTCCCGCTTCACCCAACCGCACGCACACACCGCGTGGAACGGTCACACCTGCGCCGCGAAAGATACCGCACTGGACAGAACCGAGTTTGACTTCGTTCCAACGATTGCTGGCCCAGACATCTTCGTTCTGATTGCCCCAGTGGCCAAGCTCGCCGCCGTCGAGCCCCGGGAACTCAGGCAGCATCGGCGGGGTCGGCGATTGCGTGCGGAAGTAGTCGGCTTCCTTGGCGTAGAAGTCGTAGATGCGATCTCGGTTGACATGCGCTTGCCAACTCGGCCAATCCTCGGGATAGAGCGGCTTCCGATCGTAAAGAAATGTAGGCGGGCCATGCGAGTGGACGTTGGCGTGTTCCAGCAACGCGCTCATCTCGGCAGCAGGCACTCCGTCCGGCGTACCAAGATCAAACAGAAAGCGAAACAGATCGGTTGCCTGCTCGGTCGACA
>CAUJKL010001000.1 GCA_963204995.1 Planctomycetota bacterium
CCAGCAACTGTCCGCTTTTCACAGCGTCGCCAAACTTCACTTCGCGACCGTCCTCGGTCTTGGCAATCTCCACAACCTCGCCATCGAAGCGGCTGCGGACTTCTTCCAGATGTGCGGCGTCGAGCGTTAGCGACCCGTTCAGCCTCAATGTATCCGCGATGGCACCTACCTTTGCCTCGGCCGTACGAATCCCCATTCGCTTGGCAACCTCGTCGTCCACTTGCAAGGAATTAGTTGTTCCCGCGACCAATGTAACCGCCGGTGGCTTGGACGACGTCTCCGCCGGCTTCGGTCGAAACCACCCGCGGATCGTCGGATAAAACGCTATCGCGACGAGCAAGGCCACAATCGCAGCGGCTGCGGGAATCGCTGCTTGCAGCCGCTGTCGCATAGAAATGGGAATTGTTGTTTGTCTTCTTGAGTTCATCAATTCACACTGTAGGAATCAAGTGATGGAATCTCCGCAGTATAACAAAGGGGATACCAACCGGTGGCTGGAGACGACCGATTCTGCCCGCCAGCAATTCGATCGACTATCGGACGATGGCGTGAATTCAACAACGAAGGCACGCATGCCAAGCCGTACCGCTTGGACCGCTTGCAATGCACGTCAGATCACAATCAAAACTGACTTCGCTCACGCCCGACTTCGCCGCTTGCTAGAGTTCCTTCTCGATCCGCACTCGCAACCGCAGCATGTCGCGTTGCAGCTGCGCGAGTTGCCAACGAATTTGCTCCGTTTCAGACTTTTGAAACTCGGGCGAGCGAACCTTTTCAATGGCCAACTTGGCCGCTTCGACCCTGAGTTCGAGACGCTTTAGGTACAAGTCATTCACGATCCGAGGATTGGCTTCGTGCAACTTACGCCCTTCCGCCAGATGTAGTTCGGCGATCTTCAACTCACCCTCGGCTTGATGGATGTAAATCTGAGCTACATCTCCACCGCCGGGTTTCGAGGTTTCGTCGAGGGCGGCTCGAGCGATGTCAATTCGGACTCGCAATTCTGCGATAAAGTTGTCAGGATAAAGCCCCGGTGAGTTGGAGTTAACGTCCAGCGTGTATTCGAGTTCGGCTTGTGCCAATCGCAATTGAGCCGCCGCGAACCTGACATCGAGGCTCGCGGATTCTTCAGCCGCTTTCGAGACAGTTTGCCAACTCGCCCAAACCGTCGCGATCACGAATGCCGCGACAAAAGAGGTGGCGATTCGCGATCGCACGCATGGTGATTGTGACGACTTGTTCATCTTACTTTCTCCGTAATAAACCTGATCCCACTTGAGGCCGCCTTCAGCATGGCTCTTCGTGTAGATCGCTTTCAGCATCGCAACCGCCAACAGCCAGCGATCGACGGTCCATTCTCTTCTCCACCGGGACGTAGCAAACCCAATACCACAATAGCAAGAATTGTCGACCAGACCTCGACGCAAGAGGTTTCCGAGTCACAAGCCGTGCCAACTGCGGATGACACCCAAGCGGTGGCAGCCGTGGTTAGGCACGGACATCGATGCGATTAACCTCCGCTGCCAGCAAACGTATCGCAGGATTGCGTTTGCGATTGCGAATCCGGTGCGTAACTTATTGCTGACTCGACGGTTCGTATGACCGTCGTCTATATCAATTCGGCGTTTCGTCCCGTGGCGTTAGCTCCAGCTGACGCAAGTCGTCAACCGACTTGCCTTGACACCCGACAGCCGAAGTAAGAAGCTACGCAATCCTACTTCTCCGCTCAAATGATCGTCGCTCGTGCCCTACCTACACAAGTTCGCCAATCACTTTCGATCCATCTTCGACACAGAAGCTTCAGGGCGTCTGATTCTGCTCAGTCCAATTGTCGGTGCCGTGGCTGGGCTTGGTGCCGTGGCATTTTTCTTTCTCCTGGAGCAAATGCAACGCTTAGCGCTGGGTCACATCATAGGCTACTTTCCGCCAGCATCCGGCGACGAGTTAGCGACACACGCGGTCCAAATGCCGACGCATTGGTGGGCCGTCATTCTCATGCCTGTGGTTGGTGGATTAGTCTGTGGAGTCTTGGTTTACGGCTTCGCCCCGGAGGCAGAAGGCCATGGCACGGACGCGATGGTGCGAGCGTTTCATCGGTTGCGAGGCCGCATCCGTGCTCGTGTCCCAATCATCAAATCGCTGGCATCGATCGCCACGATCGGAACGGGAGGCTCAGCCGGTCGAGAGGGGCCGATCGCACAGATTGGCGCTGGCTTCGGATCGTTTCTCGCCGAGAAACTTGGTTTGGGCGACCAGGAGCGGCGTCTGTTGATGCTTGCCGGTGGAGCGGGTGGGATTGGTGCTATCTTTCGCGCGCCGTTGGGGGGAGCGCTTTTTGTGAGCGAAGTACTCTATGGCTCCACGGCACTCGAATTCGCCGCCGTGATTCCTTGCTTTATTGCTTCGATTACCGCGTACACCGTGTTTGCAGTCTTTTATGGTCAAGGGCTCGCTTTCCATACATTGCCCGACTTGGTGTTCGAACATATCTCCGAGTTGCCATTTTATCTCGTGTTCGCGGTTGTGTGTGGGTTCGCGGGATACGTCTATGTTTCCGTGTTCTACGGACTGAGAAACCATGTCTTCAAAAAACTACCAATCCCGAACATGCTCAAGCCCGCAATCGGCGGCTTGGCGCTGGGAATCGTTGCGCTGTGGTTTCCACAACTGATGTCCGGCGGTTACGGGTGGATTCAACTGGCCATCGACGGCAAGTTGGCGTTGTCGCTGATGATGATTCTGTGCGTAGGAAAGATCGTCGCCACTTCGCTGACAATTTCGTCCGGCGGAAGCGGCGGCGTCTTTGCTCCGTCCCTGTTCATTGGGGCCATGCTCGGCGGTGCGTACGCCCAATTGGTCAATCAGATGTTTCCCGGTGCGATCTCGCAACCGGAAGCTTTCGTATTGGTCGGCATGGGCGGCTTCTTCGCGGGCGTCGCTCGCGTTCCCTTGACGGCGATTCTAATGGTGTGTGAGATGAGCGGTTCGTACGGGTTGCTGGTGCCGCTGATGCTCGTGTCGATCACTAATATGGCGATTTTGTCCTCCAAGTGGACGCTGTACGAAGAGCAGGTCAACTCGATGCTCGACAGCCCGGCCCACACAGGCGACTTTGTGGTCGATGTACTCGAACAGATTCACGTGCGCGATGTTTTTGATGCGACAAGGCCCATCGATTTGGTCCGCGAAGAGGCGACGATTGACGACATCATGCGGCTCGCTTCCCAATCGCAAAACACCTACTTCCCGGTCGTTGATC
This sequence comes from Planctomycetota bacterium, assembly GCA_963204995.1. Lineage (GTDB taxonomy): Bacteria > Planctomycetota > Planctomycetia > Pirellulales > Pirellulaceae. Next base: position 3,260 of record CAUJKL010001000.1, read on the forward strand.
GTGACGACAAGATGACGGGCGTTTTCTCCTTGCGAGATCTTCGTGCCGTATTAACGGGCAACGGTGCCGGCTCGTTGATCCGGGCCGTTGATTTGGCCGTATCGCCCGTGCTGACCGTCGTGCCCGATGACGATCTTCATCTGGCGCTCCGTCGCTTTACCCAGAAGAACATCGATTATCTGCCCGTCGTCGACCCCACCGAGCCTCGAAAACTTCTGGGGATGATCAACCGCCGCGATGTGATTGGCGCGTATCATAATCGCGTCACCGAGCTGCAACACCCATCGACGACGTGATTCTGGTGGCTGTTTGGTGGTGGTCGTCAGACCTCTGCCTTCACGATTCCGTCGGCACAGTTCGATCTGGCACACGGATTGCACTTGCCGTATGCGGCTACTCACTGTGACTTATTAGGTGTGACTATGAATGACAAACCCGCAACACTGAACGTACCGGACTCACTTCGCTACTGGCAATCGGAAGCTGGTTCCTTTCATGCGGTGGTGGGGGCCGTGGACGCAGCTCTCAAGACGGATGTTACGGACGCTGATCGCTGGCGAAAACTAGCGCATGTCCGATTCGTAACCACCATGTTGCAACGATTTCTCGATCGATTGTTTGCGGCCGAGGAGTGCGACCACTTGGCAGAACTCGATCGGCATCCAGAATGGCGGCATCGTGTGAATGAACTTCGGAGCGAACATGCGGCACTACGCAGCGGACTGACGCAGGCCATGTCGCAGCTTGATCGGGCCTGTGCCGCAAATGTGGCGGCCTGCGACGACGCATTTGACAAGTTATGTCAGCTGATCAAGGCGATTCAACAGCACATGCACCGCGAAACGGAACTCGTTCAGGACTGCTTCGATCAGGATTACGGTGGTGAGTCGGGCTAGTTGTGACGAACGCTAGCCTTCGTATTTGCGTAACGGAGGCGGAACTTCGCGAATCGGCCGTTGCGGTGGACTCCAGGTGAGGAGAAACGCCAAGATCCCGGTCACAAAGATACCGTCGTAAGTTCCTGCACCGCCAATTGAGGCGACCGGAGCGCCCAACCCGCGAATCGCTCCCAGATTCATCAAGTCTGCACCGATTAGTGTCCCCAGGCATCCGGCGGCATAAGCCAACGGAGCTGCCTTGCGCCAACCCAGCAACAAACCCACCGTTGCGGCGATGAACGCCGGCGCTAATGTCGGCGTCGCAATACCAAGTCCTCGCACCAAGTGCGCAATCTGGTGTACGAGCAACGTGACGATCACCGTGCCGATCAGGCCGCGGAAAAACAGTTTGTACTTGACGATCAAAAAGATGGAGAGCAGTGTCGGAACGACGGCCCCGCCGACGTTAACGGCGATGATCGTGCCGGGCCAATGTCGCACCGCCGGCACGACATAGTCGACTCCTGCATAACGCACGGTCTGGTTCTCGACCGTCTTTTCCTCGGGCAACTGGGCCACGGGAATATTGATGCTGGCCCCCAGCAGCGACAGCAACAGCAACGACGTGACATAGCGAGGATGCACGCCCATCTTGACATAGGCATACACCAGGATGTTGAACTCAACCAACGCCACGAGAAACGCCAGCAGCAGAAACAGGCCGATTGAATACGGCCAGGCGAGCGGAAAGAAATGCAGCGATGTTGGTTGCATGATTGGTTACGCAGCGGCGGGCTGCTCTTTGATAATAATGTTTCGGTAGGGAGAATGAAATGTTGATCCCCTCTTTCTCAGACCGCCTCGAAAACGGCGATGACTCGTTGAAATCGCTCGGCAACTTGCTTTCGGTCAGCCTCTTCGGGCAGCGCGGATTGCGCACCGTGTCCAATCAGCGTGGCCTGGTGCAGCAACGCACCGCGAAACGCTTCGTCCGTCGTTCGCCGTGAGACTTGTTCGATTGCGTCCAGCAGCGAGATCGTCACTTCCAGATTCTCGCGGCCGTACTGACGAATTAAGCTGAACGCCGCTTCGACGTTGTGCGCGGCGTCTTGCCGTTTGACGAACAGCCGCTGAGTGCCTTGGGCGTCGAGGATGACAGATGACAGCACATTTCGCTCGCCAACATAGCAGAGCCCCGCTCGTAACTGCTCGATGGCCATGATCGCCGTGATCGGATCATTGATGGCCGGTGAAAGCGCCCGGACGGCGAGCTGCACGAGTTGATTGATGGGGAATTCGATATCTTGTTCGTGAGTTCGATCGACTCCCACGACGAGTGCCGAGTTGACCTCCCGCGCTAGATCGCTGATTCGAGAAGTGGTCGAAGGAAGCAGCGCAACGATGTCCCCGCGCACTAAGAAATCGCCGGCACAGACCTTGACTCGGACAACCACGTCTTCACGCTGAGCGAGGTGGACGAGCTGGTCGTAATCGATGGCTTGGACGTAACCGCCGCTACTGGCCGTCACGGGAGCTGTCGCCGACGTGAATCTTTGGTCGATTTCAACGGGCGATGTATCTGGTTTGCTGGGATCCCGCTCTGTTAACTCGAATTCGATCGTCCGTTTCAGGTCCGCGCCGACGGTGGCGATAATGTAGGACGCTTGCAAAGAGACGGACAGATGGTTGATAAAATAGATCAGTACTCCCAGACTGAGCAAGGCGAGCAGAATCGCCACCGAGACCGACAGGTGCGGCACAAAGGCGTCGTTCTTTTGGCCGCCGACGGTTCGCATCACGAGCAAGCAGTAGACGAACGTGCTAATGAACGTGCCGACGGCTATTTGGTCAATGGTGTCGCTGAGAAACGTGCGGATCAGCCGCGACCCGAACTGCGACGAGGCCAGTGTCAGGGCGACGATCACGATCGAGAAGACGACGCCGAAAACTGTCAACATCGAAGTCGCGAGCATCGTCAACAGCGTTCTCGCGCCCTCCGGCCCGCCGGCATAAAAGACCCACGCTGTTTCGGGAACGCCGCTCGCTTTGAATCTCGAATCGATAGTGAGCGTGATCGCGGCGAGCAGGATGGCTCCCATCGCCATCAAGGCGGGCGCAAACCAATAACTCGATCGCATCGAATCCCAAATGGTGGCCAGTTTTATCTTCATCGGGCGGGGACCGTGTTTTGCAGAAGACCGCCGTGCTGCGGATCAAAGACGCGATAGGCTAGCAGTTTCAAGCGATCGTTGACCAGGAACCAGACGAAGGCGTAGGCCCAGACCAGTGCCGCGCGTTCCCAGCCGATCGGGGCCATGAAGATGCCGTACACGGCAATGAGTGTAGCGATAATCTGCGTGCCGACTACCGCACCCAATAACACCTTCGCCGGGCGGATTGACCAGAACGGGCCGCGAGTGCGTGTCACGAAGATCGTCATGTGACCGGCCACGGACAATTTCAAATAGATCAGCGACTGAATTGTGTCGCGGTCCAGCTGATAGACGTGCTCGGCCAAATAGAACAGGCCAAAGGACGCAACCACGCCGGCCAGCCCCAACACGCTGGCGATTCCCAACACCAGCGGCATGTTCCACCGCTCCGGATTGTTAGCGTAACGCACGCGATCGTAGGCAATCGACAGGATCGCGCCGTCGTTCAACAACGCCAGCAGCACGATCATCACCGCCGTCACCGGATAGAAGTTGAACACTAAGATCGACAGCGTCATGAATAACAGCACGCGAATTGTTTCGGCGATGCGATAGATGGCGTAGCTGTTCATCCGCTGAAAAATCTTGCGGGCTTCCTTGATGGCATCGATGACCACGGACAAACCGGGCGAGAGGAGCACGATGTCGGCCGCGGCTCGTGCGGCGTCGGTCGCACCGGAGACGGCGATACCGCAATCGGCTTTCTTCAGTGCCGGAGCGTCGTTCACTCCGTCGCCCGTCATGCCGACGATATGACCGTGCCGCTGCAGGACATCGACGATGTGAAACTTGTGTTCAGGGAAAACCTGCGCGAAGCCATCGGCATGCTCGATCAAGTCATCGACTTTGGCCGACTCGTGATAGCTGGTTTCCTGAAACACCTTCGCATCCACCAGGTCGCGCCCTAAATCCAATTGAGCGGCAATCTCGCGTCCGATTGCCAGTTGATCGCCGGTCACCATTCTGACGCTGCAGCCCATTTGCCGAGCCGTGGCAATCGTCGACTTGGAGTCCTCACGGGGCGGATCGTACAACGGCAACACTCCCAGAAATCGCCATTGATTGTGCTCATCGTACTGAGCAACGGCGAGTGACCGGAAGCCACGGGCCGCGAACTGGTCGATCGTCTCGTTGACCTTCCTGCGAATCGTGTCGGCATCGGCCACGAGATCCAGAATCACTTGCGGCGCGCCTTTGCTGGTCTTGAATTCACCGCCGTCGTGGGCACGAATCGTCGCTTCTGTCCGCTTGTGAATGGGGTCGAAGGGTTGAAAGTGGACTACCTGGTAATTGGTCGTCTTGGCACCATCGCAATCCGCCAAGACCGCTTGATCGATCGCGTCCCGATTCTCGGCCCGCGAAGCGAGTGCGGCGGCCAGCAGCAGCTCATCCTTTGTGATGCCTTCCATTAGGTATGGTTCACCCAAAGTCAATTTGTTTTGTGTTAGCGTGCCGGTCTTGTCCGAGCAGAGCACGTCCATGCCGGCCAGTTCTTCAATCGACGCTAGCCGGCTGACAATGGCCTGGCAGCGAGCCAACACGCGTGCGCCGACCGCCATCGTCACCGACAGGACAGTAGGCATGGCGACCGGGATGGCGGCCACCGTGAGCACCAAGGCGAACTGCAGCGTCTCGAGCATCGGATCGCCGCGGAACAGTGCGACCAGCAGGATGAGGATCACGAGGGTCACGGCGATGACGATCAGGAAATCACCGATCTTCAATACGGCCTTCTGAAAGTGGCTGGCTGTGTGCGTCGTTTCGACCAAGTGCGCCGTGCGACCGAAGTACGTGTTGCCGCCGGTGCCGTAGACCAACGCGTCGATTTCACCTTGCTTGATGATCGAGCCGGAGTAAACGGTCTCGTTCGATTTTCGCGACACGGGCAGCGACTCGCCGGTCAGCGCCGACTGGTCCACCTCGACCGAGTCGCCCTCCAGCAGTTTGGCGTCGGCCGGCACGATGTCGCCCAACCGCACTCGAATGACGTCGCCCGGAACCAATTCCCGCGCGGGGACCGAACTCCAGCGACCACCGCGTTTGACGCGTGCGTTCATTGCCAGCTTGGCCTGTAGTGCCGCGATGGCGTTGCCGGCTTGAAACTCCTCCCAGAACCCGACCATCGCGTTTGCCACCAACAGCGCCAGAATGATCCCGAAATCGGCCCAATGTTGCACGAGCGCCGAAAGAACGACCGCCACTTCGATCATCCAGGGAATCGGTCCCCAGAAATACGTCAGGAACTTCAGCAGCGGGTTGACCTTTTCGGCAGGTAGTTCGTTGTAGCCGAACTTGGTCAGCCGCGACTGGACTTCGGCAGCGGCGAGCCCGTCAAGGGAGCACTTTAGCTGTTGTTGAAGCTCATCGATCGATAACTTGGCTCCATCGCCGACCGCGTCAGTATCCGCCCCTTTGCTATCCTTCTTATCCATTCGTTGTGCGACCTATCGAGACGTGCTTTCGAGTTGCTGGCTGATTTATGTGCTTCACCAACTCGCGATCACGCGTTGTTCGCCAGCCAGATCGTTTGACATTACGGCGTGATCGCAAACCGCATGCCGCCGGCGAGATGTGTCAGGGCAAGAACAACCGGCCGCTGCCGAGGAAGTCATCGATCGAGAACAAGTAGTCAAGCAAACGGTCCGCTGCTTCAATCGCGTATTGTCGGTCGCGCCGAATGCGTTCGACATTGGCGAACGTCAACACGGGCAGGCTATCGGAACAGTTACAGGATTGAACGATCGCCTCCAAAGAATCGGGATCTTCCGCGTTGCGATTGGCAGTAACGAGAATCACGTCGTGATTCTGACACTGCTCCCAAAGATCGCGATCAGACGCGTTCGGTGTAAGCCCAAGATTCTCGAAGTTCAGAATCGCGAGATTCAGAAAGTGCCAGAATTCGCGTCGCTCTTCGTCATGCAACGCGCGGAGGACTACTTGAAAGTGACCTTCGCAATTGGCATCCGGCAAGATTCCTCGCAACATCTCTTACCCTGCGATGGCCTGCCGTCGCTGCTCCAGCCATTGAATTCGGCGCGCGCGAGCCGCAACCAGTTTCGCCTGAACGTCTGGTGGATTCCCGCGCGAATTTCGCTGCTCGATCTGTTGACGCACTTTCATCACCTCCGCCTGGTGAGCGTGAATGTAGTCCGCGGCTTCTTGAACCTGCCCGTCCGAAAGCCCTAAGATCTCAGCGATCTCTTTCACCGGCCAACCGTTTTCCAGGTGGTGGAGCACATCCCAAACGGTAATCCGCGTTCCGGCGACTCGGTTCTCAACAATCATGGTCTGTCCGCCTGCCTTTGAACTATCGTGACAATTCTCGATTAGTGCAGTATACGGCATCGCCAGCTATCGCGTCAGCCAGACGGCAATCCCACATCCGAGCAAAACGGATCGATGTCGGTCACACCGACAAGAGCAGCCAGCCAGTAAATCCCGACATGCCCGAAGCGAGCGCCGGTCGTGTCCGGGATAGCGAGGATCATCGCGGGTCAGTGCCGAAGTATTCTTAGCGATATCCGATGGCCTACTTCGCATCAGGTGTCTCGTTCAGGGCAACCAGCGCTTGGTACGCGGCCACCGGCGCGGCGACTTCGGGCTCGGATTGACCGAGCGCTTTCATCACCGGCGCGACGACGCCAGCGAAGCCGTTCGATTCGTGGAACACATGGTGGGCAGACTCACGAAACTCGATCGAGCCAGCCCGCGTGATCAATCCGCTGAGCACGGTTCGCAAGCCCACTTCTTTCAGGGCGATGAGCCCCTCGGCGGCGACCCAACGCACGTCTGCGTTCTCATCCTCCATAGCGTGCATTAGTGCCGAAGCCGCCACCGGATCGGCGATGGCTTGCAGCGCCTTCGCCGCTTCCCAGCGGACATGCGTCCGAGGATCGATCACTGCTTGCAGCAACGCCCGTATCACGTCGGGCGTTTTGCGTTGAACCAACTGGTTCCGCGATCGCTCTCGCGTCACGGCATCAGTTCCGGCCAGTTGTTCGATTAGGTCTCTCGTTTCGGGCGCTGCATCCATGTTCTTGTTCATCATGTTCTCCAGTTTTAGTTTGTAGCGACGACTCGCAGCCTCATGGTCCGCCAGGATGGTCACTTCGTTTCGTCGCACTCGTCCAGCGGGAATCGTTCTGTCACCGTCGCGCAATCGCTGCAGCATCTCGGTCTTGGAATCTCCGGTCACAACCCAGAGGATAGTACGCGCACGGTTCAAGATGCGGAACGTAAGCGTCATCCGCCGATGACCTTGATAGACTGCGCTGGTCGCCACGTCGCGGTCGGCCACACCTAACACCGGGTCGCCGGGAACGAGCGATGCCGTATGCCCGTCCGAACCCAAACCCAAGTGTACCAAGTCCAGTATTGGCGGCGAGCCAGCGATCTGTTCGAGGGTTTGCCGGTAGGCATCGGCGGCGGCGACGAGATCCTCTGCTTCGACCGGCATGGCGTAGACCTGTTCCGGCGGCAAAGGTATATGCGACAGCAGACTCTCTTGCAGATGCGTCAAGTTGCGATCCGGATCACCGGCAGGTGCGATTCGCTCATCCACCTGCACGACATAAACGTCTCTCCACGAGATCTCTTCGCTCGCCAAATTGCGTAGCATCTGCCACGGTGTGCTGCCGCCACTGAAAGCCACGACGAACCGCCCTCGCTTTGCAATCGATTGGCGAGCTTGATTGGCAATAAAGGTCGCGGCGGCGCGCGCCACGGTACTTGGGTGAGGCAGCACTTCACACTTCATTGGCGTCACCTTCGCTCGTCGACATGGAACAGGGCTTCAGGGCTACGTTTACTATTCGTACTCCGCGAGAAAGCCGACAAATTCGCGACGATGCGATTCTTCATCCGCCAGCGCAGTGATGCACAAGTCCTGCGTCACGTAGTCCGTGCCCTCGCACAGTCGAATGATCTTGTTGTACTGTTCGACCGCGCCTTGTTCGGCGGCAATCACGCCTTTAATAACGGCGACGAGGTCTGTGCTCTTGGCGGGAGGCTGCAAGGATGTTTGTTCCGCAACAAACGCTTTGCTGCCCGGCACCACGCCGCCAATTTCCTTGATCCGCCGCGCCAGCATTTGCGAGTGTCCCAGCTCTGCCGTGATGTCGGCGGCAAGCGACTTCTTAATCTCCTCGGCCCGGACGCCGTCCAAGTTCGTTGAGTTGGCGATATAGTTCATGACGGTTTCGATCTCCATCCAATACGACACCGTTAGCTCTCGAAGGATTTCTTCATTTTTTGTCGTAGACATCTTCTTGCTCTTTCCTTTGCTATGAGAGTGGAAAATAGTCGATTACTTGGCTTCTGCGGGCTGTGGCTTGATCGATGTAGCTAGTTTGTGTATTTCCTTACCGACATCATCCAACACCACCCCTACGTCCCTGACCGCGAACCCCGTCTCGGTAACGAGTTCGCCACTCGTCTCGTACGCCAAGGCGAAGACTTTGCTTGAGCCCGACTCCAGGTTGTGGCCGGTCCAGGCTGCGGCGCTCTCGATATGTGAGACGGCGGTATCGAGATAGGATCCGGCGAACTTATACTGCTTCTGGTCCAAGGCAGTTCGCGCCCGCTCTAATTTATGCGTCGCCAGCGCGTGCTCGGCGCGAGCAAAGGCTTCCTCCAACTCCGAGCTAGACTGGACGACGCCTGACTTGAGCCGCGCAGCAAGTCGATCCATTTCTGCGGCAGACGATTCGAGTGCGAGCTTGGTGCCCTGATCCGCATGGCTGGCCGAACCGTGAAGATAAGCTGTTGCCCTGTGCAGTTCGCGAGACGCCATGTCATAGTCTTTTCTGAGAAAGCTCTCGTCAGCCTGCTTCATCAACCGACTAGGCTCGTCTGCCAGCCGCAACCACATCTCTTCCTGAACCGACACGAAGTCTGGCTTTGCTTCTGGAGCATTCTTCGCTGTTTGGTCGGCTCTCTCTGTCGCGTCTCCCTGTCCTGCTCCCCCGAGATTTCCTAACACCAACGTTAAGAAGAAGAGGGGCATTCTCAATCGAGTCATGTTGGGGGATCCCTTAGTTATCGTTTATGTTCCGCCACCGCACCGAGTGCCAAGCTTTCCAGTCGGAAGTCAAGAACAGTAACTCTCGACCTGTGACGTCGGGGCGAAGAACAATGCAATCGTTGTGCCAACGTGGATACAGGGTTTCTGGCTGAGTGAATCTTCGCGACGCGCG
>CAUJKL010001001.1 GCA_963204995.1 Planctomycetota bacterium
TCCCATGCGACGACCAATCGATTCGACAAAAGCCCAGGTCAAGGGCGGGATATCATCGCGGCGTTCGCGCAGCGGCGGGACGCGGATGGGAAACACGTTCAAGCGGTGGTAAAGATCCTCGCGGAATGTTCCCTCGCCGATGGCCTGTTCCAAGTCCCGGTTCGTGGCGGCAATGATGCGGATGTCGACCGAGATCGTGGTCGGACTGCCGAGTCGCTCGAAGCGACCGTCCTGTAGGACTCGAAGCAGTTTTGCCTGCAATTCCAACGGAAATTCACCAATCTCGTCCAGAAACAATGTCGAGCCATCGGCCAGTTCGAAGCGACCGATTTGCGCCGAGGCCGCACCGGTGTACGCGCCCGCCGCCCGACCGAACAATTCGCTTTCGATCAATGTGGCCGGCAGCGAAGCACAATTGACGACGATCATTGGCCTGCTGCTGCGGTTGCTCAGCTCATGGATCGTTTGGGCCAAGAGTTCTTTCCCGGTCCCCGTCTCCCCCGTCAGCAATACCGGCGCGTAGGTCGTGGCCACGCACTCCGCATTCGCCAACACCTGCATGATCGCGTCGCTGCGGCCAATGATTCGACCGTGATGGTGCTTCAGCACGGCACGCTCGCGAAGATATAGGTTTTCCTCTTCGAGTCGCTGCCGCAGATTCTCGTTCTCTGCCAGAGCGGCTCGCAACGCCAGTTCCGTCCGACGGCGTAGCAGAGCGTTGGCAAATACTTCACCGATCAGTTGCAGACGCGAAATGATCTCAGCAGGCCACTCGCAACGCGTGTGGAGAAAAGCGAAAGTGAGTCCACCTAGTAGTTCGCCTCCCGCCTTCAGTGGCACGGTCACGTTGGACTGAAGTCCCTCCTTCAGACAATGCTGGCGCTCCCGCGTGGCATCAGGAGGCAGGTCATCCGGAATGACTCGCAAGAAGACGCTCTTGCCACTACGGAACTCGTTGATGAACCAAGGTAGTCGGGCGACGGGGAACGGCCCGATCGGAAATGTCTCGCAACCCGGCACGGCGAAGGAATGCGTCACCAGCACGTGCGCGTCGTCGTCACCAAACTCAACGAACGTACTGCGGTCATTCCCCAAAAACTCGACCAGCGACTTCAAGCTCGCGTCGATGTGGTCATCGATCTGATCGCAATTCAGATTAACGAAGCCAGCCGACAGATTGGCCAGCAAGCGCTCGAAATTCAGCAAGTCCTGGATTTCCTGTTCCGCCCGCCCGTGCGCCGTGACCTCAATCATTGCCCCCATTAGCCCAGGAGCACCTTCATCGGGAAGCCGCGTGCCCAGCACCTCGACATCGGCGATATTCCCATCGGCCCGCACGATACGCATCACAAAACGGCTCGTCTCCAAATTTCGGGCAGGGAGCCTCACAACATTTGACGCTACATTCTCGTCCGCGTCGCATAGTTTCGCGGCTTGAGTCGTACGTTGGCCTTTCCCCGCCGTCGTCCAAAGACTCCCGCCCCACGACGGTCTGGAAAGGCTTTCGTACCTAGGGGCTGGCTCAGGGGTACAGCGCGGCACCGGACGCTACAGGCGGCAAAATCGCTACTACCCGAAGTATCGACACCTCAGATGGTGCGGTTCAGAGCATGTTGTACAGTCCGCACAGTCGACGTAATCGAAAGGTGCTGCTCAATTTGCCCAGACTCGACGGCACGCGAGTAGCTTGGCCGTTCGCCTGATTGACTACCGTCGTGCCAATCGGCGTTGACATGGCGTTCCGGAGGCACCTTCCTGTCTTCGCTGCCCGCGTGGACAAGCGACCGGGCCTCGCGAACGTCACGATTGGAGTGTGCCGGCTGACCTAACCCATGATGTTTAAGCCGGCATCAACATAGACCGTACTGCCAGTGATTCTCCGCGCGAAGGGACTCGCTACGCAAGCGTTGCTAAGCTTCCACTTCTCTGTTACGCAGCGGCTTCGGTCGCAGTGTCGTGCAATGCGATGGCGGCTCGTGAGAGGCTGGCGGCGATGGCGGCGAGCACAAGACAGGAGAGACCGAGCACGAGATAGACTGCCCATGGCCAACGCTCGGTGAAGGGAAGCGGTTTTGGCTCGAAGATCGGATTCGCTTCGCGGTCGCCAAATGTCGCGCGATTCGGCTCGGGCTCCAAGTTCTGTGGCAGATTGCTCGCGAAATCGTAGCTCGGGCAGGTGACTGTGACGGAGTCTTCGACGCCACGGCTGATTGGAGTTCATGGTGAGCCGGGGCTTCGCGGACTCAGCCCCAACCACCTCGTTTCATGAAGTTATTTCCTGGACGATCCCTATCTGGACGGCGCGGCGATCCTCATTGAAACCGACCGGCCAATCATCGGCCTCTCGCTACGGCACGATCGTATTGACAACTTTTGGTGGTGCCTGATGCATGAACTTAAACTTTCACTTCGTCGTCACTACGACAACAGGGGCCAATGATGCCGGGGCAGGAGCCGACAAAACACTGGTCCGCTTCGTACCAGGCGACGGTCTTCACCTACTTGGCGCTCTCGCTCATTCTTGCGACTCCTCGATGCAATTAGTCGCGTCCTTTTAATTCGCTCACCGGAAATCTGCATGACTAGCTCCCGCCGAAGAACTGGACCGTTACGAGCTTGGCTAGGTTGCTCTGTCGCTACGTGATCTTCTTAACGCGGGACGCAATGACGCTTGTGGACTGCGGTGACGTGTCACCGCTTGCTATCGCGGCGCAGCCGCTTTCCGTGCGAGATGCCGAACGAAAGTGGCTTCGCCACAGACCAAAGCGGTGACAAGTCACCGCAGTCCATAGGTTTCACTCACCACCGCGTGCAGGCCACCACGTTCCTCAAGGCGTTCGGAGGCGTGTTCTCCAATGACAACCTTTTCCTCGGCGACCATTGAATACTTGCTTGCCGCACGAGTTGCTGTAGAGTGAGTTATCCGTATCTGCCGATCGAAGATGGATGAATTGCATCGATGAATCACTCGAATCACAACCCGAATATCCTCAGCGTGGAGTATATCGAACGCTTGCGCGAGGAATTCTTGCGTGACTCCAACGCGGTGTCGCCCGACTGGCAAAGATATTTTGCAGAATCTGGCGAGCCCAATGGCAGCACCACTGGCGGAAGGCTGAGTCCATCATTCCGTCCGCGGGGCCTGTTTCACCGCTCTCCCGTTGCGCCGGCTGAACGTGCAATAAACCACGGAGGAAGTGATGTCGCACAACTGCAAGATCGCATCGACCAACTCATCCGCGCGTATCGCGTACGCGGCCACATGATCGCCAATCTCGATCCACTGGGTATGCCGCGGTCGCGACCGCCCGAACTGGATCTGAGCTTTTATGGGTTCACTGAGGACGATCTTGACCGCCACTGTTCCACCATCACGGTGGCCGGTGGAAACGTCTGCACGCTGCGAGATGTGTACGAGCGACTGCAAAACACGTATTGCCGGTTTATCGGTGTTCAGTTCATGCACATCGACGATCTGTCGATCCGCGAGTGGCTGTGCGAGCGAATGGAGTCAAACGAAAATCGCATGGCCATTCCCCGCGACGTTCAACTCCGGATTCTGACACGGCTGACCGATGCTGTGATCTTCGAAGAGTTCGTGCGCAAGAAATACGTCGGTTCGAAAACGTTCTCGTTGGAAGGTGCGGAAAGCCTGATTCCACTGTTGGATTTGGCGATTGAAAAGGCCGCTCGGCATGGTGTCGACGAGATTGTGTTGGGTATGGCGCACCGTGGGCGGTTGAACGTCCTGGCAAATATCCTGAGCAAGCGTCCGCTGGAAATCTTTCAGGAATTCGACGATCCCCATCCCGAGCGGCATCGTGGACGGGGCGACGTCAAATACCATCTCGGCTACAGCAGCGACTGGGAGACCGCGACCGGTCGCAAGGTCCATCTGTCGCTGTGCTTCAACCCCAGCCACCTCGAATTCATTAACCCCGTGGCCCTGGGTCGCATTCGGGCCAAGCAAGATCGGCTCGCGAAAGAGGAGTCAGATCCAATTCGTCGGAACGATCCGGGGGATGCTTCACACAAATTGGACCAGACCGCTTTTTCGCGTGGCATGGTGCTGCTGATCCACGGCGACGCGGCGTTTGCCGGCGAAGGTATCGTGCAAGAAACGCTCAATTTGAGCCAACTTCCAGGTTATCAAGTCGGCGGAGCACTGCATGTGATCGTCAACAACCAGATCGGCTTCACGACTTCGCCCCAGGAAGGCCGCTCGACGACCTATGCCAGCGATGTGGCCAAGATGCTGCAAAGTCCGATCTTTCACGTCAACGGCGAGAATCCCGAAGCGGTGGCCCAAGTCGTCGACCTGGCAATGGACTTTCGCCGCCAGTTTCACCGCGACGTCGTGATCGACATGTACTGCTACCGCCGCTGGGGACATAACGAATCAGACGAGCCGGCTTTCACGCAACCACAGATGTACGCCGCAATCGACGGCCAGCAGTCTGTGCGTGACGGTTACCTGGAGCACTTGCTCACGCTTGACGAAGTCAGCCGTGACGAAGCCGACCGCATCGCCGAGCAGCGCCGCGATCGCCTGGTAGCAGACTTCGAGTTAATGCAGGAGTCGAAAGTCGTGTTTACGCCACAGACGTTGACCGGTCTTTGGCAAGGCTATCAGGGTGGCAGCGAGCCACGCGACAAGCAACCTGACACCGGTGTCGACACTCCGCGCCTTTCTTCCCTGCTGGACAAACTGACCGCCGTGCCGACTGAGTTTCAACTGAACCGAAAGCTCCGGCACATACTGAACGGGCGTCGCGAGATGGCACAAGGCGAACGCTCGCTGGACTGGTCGACCGCCGAAGCACTGGCCTTCGCCTCACTCGCCGTCGAGGGGCATCGTATCCGCTTATCCGGACAAGATTCCGCCCGCGGCACGTTCAGTCAGCGGCACGCCGTGCTGCACGATGTACAGGATGGCCGGACATACACACCGCTGCAACACTTATCCGACGATCAAGCGGTCGTCGAAATCTACAACAGCCCCTTGTCCGAGGCCGGTGTGTTGGGCTTCGAGTACGGCTTTAGCTTGGATTACCCGGAGGCATTGGTCGCTTGGGAAGCTCAGTATGGCGACTTCTGCAATGCCGGACAGGTGATCATCGATCAGTTTCTGGCCAGTGCCGAAGACAAATGGCGGCGGTTGAGCGGTCTGGTGTTGCTCTTGCCTCATGGGTTAGAAGGTCAGGGCCCCGAGCATTCCAGCGCTCGCATGGAGCGTTGGTTGTTACTGGCCGCGGACCACAACATCCAGTTAGTATTCCCGACCACTCCGGCTCAGTATTTCCACTGCCTGCGCCGCCAGGTACTTCGCCGTTGGCGCAAGCCGCTGGTCGTTTTGACGCACAAGAGCCTATTGCGGCATCCGCACGTGACGTCGGAATTGGCCGACTGCGCGACCGGACACTTCCAGCGAGTACTGCCCGACACGTCAATCGATGCCGCCAAGTGCCGGCGAGTTTTGCTTTGCACCGGCAAGGTGTACTACGAGTTGCTGCAGGCCAGAGAACATCGCGAGCGGCAGGACGTGGCGATTGTGCGCCTCGAGCAGCTATATCCGTTGCCAAGAGAAGAACTGGCGGCAGCTCTGCGCGACTACTCCGACGGCATTCCGGTCTTCTGGGTACAAGAGGAACCGGCAAACATGGGTGCATGGCAGTACGTGAAAATCAGTTTTGGGGAGCGTCTGCTCGAACGCTTTCCTCTTCGACGCGTGTCGCGCCCCGCATCCGCCAGTCCCGCGACCGGATCGTCCTGCAGCCATAAACTCGAACAGGATGAATTGATCGCCGAAGCACTGGACAGACAATTGTAACCCAACGCGTAAGCGAGAAAGCAACGGACACAGGAAAACAATCATGATCGTCCAAATGAAAGTGCCCGTAGTTGGTGAATCGATCCAGGAAGTAGAGATCGCGCAGTGGCTGAAGCAAGAGGGCCAGTGGGTCGAGCAGGACGAAGACGTTGTTGAAGTCGATTCGGAGAAGGCGTCGTTGCCCATTCCTGCGCCGACCTCTGGCCGGATTGTGAAGATCCTCAAACGCGGCGGCGACACAGCGGAAGTCGGCGAAGTGATCGCCGAGATCGACGACGCAGCCAAGCCTGCACAAAGTGAAGTTGGTGTGAAGCAGGCTGTTGTCCAGCAAGAACTGCCCGACCAGCAGCAAGATCTAGCCGCGAAGGGTCAACCGCGGATGGCGACCAGTCTCGCCGCCACCGCCGCGAAAACCAAGGTGCCGGTTGCTCGTGACACATCACGCCCCAACCGAATCGTAACCCGAAGCGTCAGCGAGGATGCCGACGAAGATGCCTCCCGCGCTGACGCTTTGAGTTACGAAGCGCCGCGAGCAACCGAGCCGCGCCAGCAGCGAGTCGAGCAACCAGAACAGGCAACGGCGACCACGGTCACGGCGCGCGAAGAAGAGATTGTGCCGATGAGCATGATTCGCCGTCGTATCGCGGCGAGGCTCGTAGAAGCCCAACAAAACAGCGCGCTGCTGACCACTTTCAACGAAATCGACATGTCCGCCGTCATCGAACTGCGGTCGGAGCTGCGCCAGCCGTTCCAGGAGCAACACGGCATTAAGCTGGGCTTCATGTCCTTCTTCGTCAAATCGGCGGTCGAGGCTCTCAAGCAGTTTCCGGAGGTTAATGCCGAGGTCCGCGGCAACGACGTCGTCTTCCGCAACTATTACGACATCGGAGTCGCCATCGGCGGAGGGAAGGGACTGGTTGTGCCCGTGCTACGCAGCGCCGATCAGTTGAGTTTCGCCGAAGTGGAATGGGCCATCGACGACTTTGCCAACCGCGCCGTGAGCAACAAACTCAGGCCGGAGGAGTTGGCCGGTGGGACGTTCACGATCAGCAATGGCGGCATCTATGGCTCGCTGCTCTCAACCCCCATCGTCAATCCGCCTCAGAGCGGCGTGCTCGGCATGCATGCTATTCAGGACCGCCCTGTAGCTCGCAAAGGACAGGTCGTAATTCGGCCCATGATGTACGTCGCTCTCACCTACGACCACCGTATCGTCGATGGTCGCGAGGCCGTAGGTTTCCTGCACCGCATCAAGGATCTCATCGAACAGCCCTCACGGATACTGCTCGAAGTTTGACGTGACGCGTGGTACGGCGGGGACGACTCCGCTCGTTTTTCGTTGGCCCCGAGGCCGGTGGCTTCATCAATGGAAACGGTAGGAACGCCAGCTTGTTCGTGATGTTTCGGTGCCTGCAGGTAAACTTCGTCGAACGTTGGATTCAAAGTATCAAGCAGGAACGTCTCGATCATTTCACCCCGGATTATTCACGACATCTGTAGGCCGTATCAAGCAAACCGTTGCTGCGCCGGAACTTCGGTCGTAAATCGCAGCCGGCTACGAGTCGCAATGCGTGCGTGAGAACAAATCGGTTTGCGCAGCTACGGCATGGGTTTGCGACCTCGGTCCGGCTTACGGTGAATAATCCGGGTTCATCGTGTTCGGCGAGGACCACTTCAACTATCTCGTTTCCGAGTGGGTGGGTCATTACCACCGACTTCGCAACGTTGACTCCCTGAGCTCCGCCATCGATACTGAGGCTCGGCACACACCCGAGGAATCCAAGTGCCAACTCCATTAAAAACGATCAATTGCAGGCCACCCGTGCTATACCGCCATTTACGACACACAATTGCTACCTGCATCCTTACGGTGCTCCTGGTAGAAGTGTCGACAGACACTTGCATTTACGCAGCAGAACCCGATCCTCAGGGTGTACC
>CAUJKL010001002.1 GCA_963204995.1 Planctomycetota bacterium
GCGCTTTCGTCTGCCGATTGCCCCAACCGGACTTGGGCCAGACACCGGTGAGGCTGTGCCGCTTGAGGTCGTGCGTTGCAGGTTCATAGTAGTTGCCATCCGAACCGACAACGTTGACTCGGCAAAAGGTTGGTCGGCCGGTCGTTCCGTCTCGGACAACGACCTCGATCGTTCCCATGTCGGCACCGCTGGCGACCTTGGGAACACCGACCTTGTCGAACCCCGTTGGTGTGAAAATCAAGCGTTCGTCGTTCGGGCCGGCTGTCTTAAACGCATACTCGGCAGGCGGCGCGTTCTTCGGATTGATGGCGGCGGCACGTTTGTCGTGCAACTTTCGCAGCCGAACAAGATGTTGCTCGAATGCGGCGTTGATCGCCATGCCGCCGTTCAGTGCGTCAGCAGGCAGAGGATGTTCATCGTTGAACACCTGCATCTGCTCCGGGGGTTCAATCGTGATGCGGCTCAAATCCTCTGGAATGCGTTCCAGGTCGTGTGGTTGCCTGTCGCCAAAAGGAACGAACGCGTTTCGCCGCATGTGCAGATGTTTGGCGAGAAACTCGTAGACCACCTTGCGTTTTGACGGCCCGAAGTCGTGACCCTCGTCCGCAAAGTGTACGTTCTTGACGGCTTCACCAGCTCCAGCAACGTCGTACATTCGTTTGACGAACGGAAAACCGATGTCGGGAAAGTTCTCCGTCGGATCGTTGCCCACCGAGATCAGCAGTTGCGGGCGCGGCGCGGTTGCCGCCGCGAGTTCGATGGCGTTGGTATTGGCCGCCTGCATGACGGGCAACCCGCCTTCGCAGCGGCAGCCGTCCGGTGCGGTCCACGGGTACACAATCACCAGCGGAGCGGACACTTTCACGCGGTCATCGATCAGGGCGAGAAATAACGCCTGTGTCCCGCCGCCCGATGCGCCGGTGATGGCAACACGGTTCGCATCGACGCGCTCGAGTCCCGTCACGAAATCGACCGCGCGGATGCTGTTCCACGTTTGCAAGGCGAGAACCAGCGGGTCGTCGTGGGTTGTCTGCCGCGAATCCTGCCAACCAACCATGCTGTAAGAAAACACGGTGGCCCCCATCCGCGCCAGATGGGCGCAGCGGATTTGATGGTCTTCGCGAAAGCGTCCCAGCGGCCGGAAGTGCCCATGCGGGCAGAGGATGGCCGGATCGAGATCCTTTCGCCCCAAAGGGCGGTAGAGATTTCCGGTGCAATAGAAACCGGGAAGCGTCTCGAGCGCCACGTTTTCCACGGAGTACCCATCATACTCGCGGCGGCTGTGGCGGATTGCTTCGACCGCCGGACGATCCGGCAACGGCCAAAGTTGCGCGCCTTTCAGGAATTCCTCGCGAAGTTGTTTCCGTCGAGCTTGCCATTTCTCAGGCGTGTTGTACTGGTGGCGCGAGACACGCAGTTGTTCGAGGACGGCCGCTTCATCCGCCCTGACAGTATCAGGCAGAGGGAACAGCGCGAGAAGCCAGCAAACGGGCACGATGAAGATCGCGGATTGTTGTCTCATGTTTCCTCTAAAACTTCAGGACTTTGTCGAACAGCGGAAACGCGATTTTAGCAAACGAATCAGCGGATTGAGAACTCGGCAGCCGCGAGGATAGTGTCCTAATTCGCTAGGTCGGGCACTCCGACGCGACTACGGTCTCGGCGGCCCGGCCTTGAACGCGGCGGTGGCGTCCTCCTCCGAGAGGGCGCGATTGAAGATCTGCACGTTCGAGATTCTTCCGTGAACTTGATACGGCGTGCCGGGACCACCGCTGTACTGCCCGACCATCAATGGCCCCGTCCATGGCTTTGTCGTTGCGGCACCAGCCCTTTCGGCCACTAGCTCGCCGTTTTGGTAGAGCCGCGTGACCTGCCCATCGAACGTTCCCAGTAAGTGAGTCCACCGGCCCGCCTCCGGGCGACCACCGTCGCAGTCAATCCCGGCGACGTGCCAGCGCCAGCCAGAACCGAAACGCTGAACGAACCAGCCAGCCTCGTTCCACCGACCGCAACTGATGACGACCGGCATCTGGCCGCCCTCGGCCATGTTCACCCAACACTCGACCGAGAGAGAGCGATCCAAATCGAACGTTTCCTGATGCGCGAACGTGGCATGTCCGCCGGCCGACAGATCGAGTACTCCGCCGGCAACGCGGGCTTGGGCGTGCAGCGTCCCTTTCACCACACTCCCCAAGCGCAGGCTGGCATCGCCGTTGTTGGTAAAGGCCGCCACGAATACCGGCTCTTTGATTTCGGGCAGGGCCGCCGCACTGGAAACCTCCGAAACATCGCTCTGGATGCCATGACGGTTGACGGCCCGAACCGTGTACGCATACTCGATGCTCGGCTTGGCGTGCGGATCACGGTAGCGCAGCTCCGGCGTTGGCTCGCTGGTCAAGCGTTTGAATTGATCGGTCCCCGCCTCGGCCCGGTAGACGTGGTAACGCAGACTTGTGGGGCTGTCATCGTTCCATTGCAGTTGGACGTATCCGGGGGCTGATTGAGCGGATAGGCTCGTCGGGCGTGGTGGTTCGGCAGGCTGGGGGACCGTCAGCGAAGCGTGAATCGCCCGGCTGGACTGTCCCTGGGACTTCAGAATCAGAGCGTAATGTTGCTCGCCGGCTAGCGGGTTTTCATCGACATAGTGGACACGAAGCGTCTCGCCCAACAGCGTCTTGTCGCCAGGCGTGAACCCCTGCTTCGAACCGCGATGAACTTCCGCGTTGAGTCCGATCGCGTCGGCCGAGCGATCCCACTGCAAGTGTACTCGGCCAAGCTCGTCGATATACGCTTGCATCGAGGGTGCATGCACGGGCACCTCCGGCGGAACAAACATGCGGCATTCTCCCACGATTGCCTTTGCGCCCGGCATGTCGATTCGAGGCGTGGCGAGGACTCTCTTCCGGCCTTGTCGAATGATCGCGAGCATCGCCTTGTAATGAGGGTTCTCGGTGGACGCGAAGGTGACGTGCGGCTGGCCTCCTTCTTCGATCGGCGGCATTGGTTGCGGCGCGAAGTCGGACAATGGCTTGACGGCATGGGCGTAGCCTTGCACGAGCAAACGAGTCCGCTGGCGGCTGGGATCCATTTTGTGGTTTCGGCAGATGGCCAAACCGTGTCCGTCCTGCCCCGCTTTCAAAGGTGCTCTGAGGATCCGGCTCGATTCGGGCGATTGGAGATTGAACCAGTCGCTGCCAACAAACTTGCCATGGCAACTACTGCAGTTCGCGTCAGACATTTTTGCGGCAAGCTCTCCGCGCAGAGCGTCCCAGTCAGGCAGTCCGTATCCGTGCTCGGTGTAGTCCCAGGTTCCGGAATAAAGCCCGTTGCTGTCGATCCAAGCCATGACTAGGTCTCGTTCCGTCTCGGTCAACCCTTCGATCATGCCCTGATGGCCACTCATGATGACCTTGGCCAAGGGGGCCACACCCGAACCGTGGCTGCGGGGCGGCTTCAGCGGTGCCGACCAGTACGCCGTGCCGTTCATCGTGTCGATGCCGGCGATCCAGTGTGCCGTCAGTTGTGACTCTCTGCGATCGACCAGGTTCTCATAGCTGATGTTGAAGTACTTGGTCCATCCACCGGACAAGTCCAAGCGGGCCGCGAAGCCCTGCTCGCCACCATGACAAGAGACGCAGTGCTTGTCCCAGATCGGCTGAATCATCGAAGGGTAGTCCATGAAGCCGGTCCCCCACGATTCGGGCACGAGATCCTGCGGGCCGCCGCTGGAGACCTTCGTCGTCCTAGCATAGGCCCGGGTTGTCACGCTCGACTTCGGCTCATGACATCCGATGCACGATCGCGTTGTTCCCGGGGCTGCTTGAATAAAGGTCCGCATGCTCTGGATCAGGCGTTTGTCTTTGTCCAGCACCTGAAAGTAGAGAGCCCTGCCCGACGGCGCGTTGAAGTAGACCGAGCCATCTTCATTGACAGGAGTAAGACCGTGATAGATTTTCGTCGAGAATGAGAGCGACGCACTGACGAGAAACGTCTGGTTGAACGGGTTCGGCGTGCCAGGGCTGGCGCTGACGCGGGACGTCTCCTCGATCACACGCAACCATTTCGCTTCGCCGCGATTGATCCCGTCAAGTCCCTCGTAGACATCCAGAACGAGAAAAGCCCCTGTCTTCTTGCTGCGATCGACTCGCTCGGGGATCACGGCCGGAAGCGGCCTCGCTTTGACCAGCATGGGCGCGTGCAAGGCGATGTCGGGGTCGGAGAGGACCACCATGCGGTTTCCTTGGCGATCCATCATCTCGATGGCGTTGCGATCTCCCCGCGATCGGCCGCTGAAGATCACCGTATCGCGATTCAACGGGTACGGCTCGCAGGAGTCGCCACGATCGTGGTCCGGTTGGTCGTGATGCTCGAAGTTGAACAGAGCCTCGGTGCCGTTCTTGCCCTTGCTGGGATCAAGGTAAGCGATCGAACCGCGCGGCGGTGCGTTGTGCTTGGCCAGAGTCACGGCGATCAAGCCGCAGCCCGGCACGGGGCGGGCGTCTAAAATTGCTTCCGGCAGAACCATGTTGTTCGCAAAGACCGCGGTCTCTTCCGATCCGTCCGGATGGACCGACCACAGCGCTTGCATGGTCAAGGCGTTCTTATCGACGTACTCCCAGCGTCCAAACAGCACGCGGCCATCGGGCATAATCGACGGGTCGAATTCGTTTTCGGAATTGACCGAGATGGTATGAATGTCACTGCCATCGGCATTCATGACGTGCAGAATTGCGACGCCCGTGTTGTTGCAGGGCACCAGTCCCGCCGGACGTGTGGAAAGAAAGACGATGCGTCCGTCGGGAAGATAAGACGGCGCAAGGTCGTGCATGCCTGGCCCTCCGCCGTTGTTGCAGGACTCGAGATCAGAAGGATCCGAGACCTTGCGCAGCCCTGTGCCATCGACACCGATCTCGTAAATCTTGGTGCAGCCCTGTGGTTCGTCCTTGTAGCAGAAGAGAAGTCGCTGGCCGTCCCACGATATCTCGGGATGCGTGTAGACTCCGCCTCCGAGTGTCCCGGGCGTCGCAGCATCAATGACGGGTCGGATGCTCCACTGGTCGCGCGGGGCCGAGGGATTCTCCAGGACATAGATTCCACCGCCGCCGGGCGGCCACTTATAAAAGGTGTCATAGATATGAATGCCTTGATAGGAATGGCGTTTTACGAACAAGAGCGGGGCGTCGAGCAGTGACAGCATCTTCGCCTCGAAGGCGGTCGCACCTTGGTCCCGTGACCGCTCTGTTGCCCTTGCCGGCACAACTTCCAGCACGCCGACGAGCACCAACAGGGAAAGCGCCACGGGCACGCATCGGCTGACGTGACCAGAAAGACGACACTTCGCTAGTGTTGATTCGTTCATGGCGACAAGGGCTTTCTTGATTGTGGTCTTGCAAACGGTAACGTTTCCGAACAACTCGCGAGAGCCCGGCTCGATGCCGTCAGCCAAATGGCAAATCGCCGGCATCCACATCAAAGCGAGCTGCACACAGGGCTTCCTGCGTGAGATGAATGCCTATACTGTGTCGTGTTTGTGCAGTTTACCGCAAGGCGGATGTACTTTCCAATCCCGGAAGTGCTGCAAACGCAAGTCCACTGGGGCGCTCGCAGGCCAGCGGCTTTGCACTCTTCGACTCTTCGACGATTTTGTACGTTCCGCGACTGCGGCGCTCGATGATCTCGCGGAGGAAAAACACGTGGGCCATTTTACAAAAACCATTTGCCGCGGGGCCGCTCGGTCGCGGAGTCTTGGATTTCCCGCCGCGTCCGGTTCATGTAGAGTACTTTGAAGCTGAACGATGGCACTTCACACCCGCGGACAAGTCGATGAGTCAGCCAGAAAAACATCCGTACGACCGCAGCAGTAAGTGGCTGATTCAGCACCACGGCGATTCAATGCTTGGGCTGGCCCAGATCCACGACATCGACGACTGGCGTCCGGCGCAGGCCGAGGTCGTTCAGCCACGGCAGTTGCCGGACGGGCTGTTGGAAGCTCGGTTGCGCGGCGAAACGGAATACGACAATTTCCTGCTGGAAGTGGCCACGTACGCCGATCGGCGCACTAAGGAGCAGTTGACTCGGGATGCGATGCTGGTTTACCTAGACCGTGGCGTGTTGCCCGAAGTGGTCGTGCTGGTGTTGGCCCCCAAGGGCAGGCAGCGTGTCTCCAGCGGGCGTCGCCTTCGCAGCCGCCGCGGTCTGACGAGCGTCAGCATCATGTGGCGCGTGGTTGAATTGTGGAAGGTTCCGGCAGAGGAACTGTTGAAATCGGGCGACGTTGGTTTGGTTCCGTGGGTCATGCTGGCCGATTCATCGGAGCCCCCGGCAACGCTCGCCCAGCGTTGCCGCGACGCGATTGACCAACACGCGCCGGTCGGCGAAAGGGAAAACCTGCTGGCCGTCGTTCAGGTCTTGACTCGCTTGAGATATAATGATCCTGAAGTGTTCGCCATTCTGGGAGGTAAACAGATCATGATCGAATCACCATTAATTGACGAAATCGTTTCGGAAGCAGTTTCGAAAGCGGAATCGAAAGGTCGGCACGAAACGATTATCGAGGTTTTGAGGGTACGTTTCGGTGACGTTCCGACCGAGTTGGAAAACCGTATTCGGTCGGTATTGGACAAAGATGCCTTGACGCAGATGACGCGCAACGCCGCTGCGTGCAAAGATCTCGAGACGCTTCAGAAAGCCCTGGCGTGAAGTCGGCAGTCTGCATTATGCCGGTAGCCGACGAAGCACAAGGCCCCGATCACGGTCGCTCAATCACCGGGGCGGTTTTCACTCGCGGACGGATGGGTAATCGATCGATGCCGGGAAAGGTCGGGTCGTCGATGCAGCGAACCTCTTCCTCGCCCATGAAGGGGCAGCAGGCATCGACCCAGGCGATCAACCGGTGCAGGCTCAGCGGATCGACCTTCACGTCGTAGTGTTTGCCGCTGCCAGCCAACTCGACGAGCCGGCTGTTGTAGGAGAGGTACTTCATCGGCGGCAACGTCGTCAAAGCGCTCGGTTCGTTCTGTTGGTAGCTGCTTTCAACGGGAATCGCTCCCGCGATGCCGTATCCGGGTCGTCCGCCGCCGACGGGGTTCCCCCAGCCCGCCGAGCCCACCAGCGTCAAATACGGCTCCTTAAACACGTTGTGCCCGGGGCGCAAAGCGAGGTTCGGCTCCGCGGAGTCGGGCGCTTTGCCCTGGTGGCACTTGACGCAATAGCGGTCCAGCACCGGCTGGACGAACCGCTCGAAGCTGATGCTTTCGGTGCCCCAGGGCGGCGGAGAAAGCTCGGTCGGCGGCCGCTGCAACGCCAGACCGTGTTGCGGCTGCGGCGCCCTGCTGTGCCCTTCGTGGCAACCCACGCAGCCCCGCCGCTCGCCAGGCATCACGCCCGTGAAGCTTCGCATCGTTTGCAGGCAGCGGCGATCCGCGTCCAAAAGTTGGAAGAACAGCGCACGCCCCGCCGGCGTTTTGAAATAGACCGATCCGTCGGACTCGACAGGAACCTCGGAGAGGACTCGCTTCACGCCTTCCTCTTGCACGATCGACACGACCGGGCCGGAGTGACGATACGTTTTATTCCACGTTGAATAGGTTTTGTAATCCAATTGGAAGACACGTAAGTACTTGACCATGCCGCGCGGCAAATCAGGCACGCCTTCGTAAACGTCAGCACTGTAAAAGTAGCCCGGCTCGACCGGTTTGCGATCCGCGCCCGTACCCGGCCAC
The DNA here is from genome assembly GCA_963204995.1 of Planctomycetota bacterium. GTDB lineage: Bacteria > Planctomycetota > Planctomycetia > Pirellulales > Pirellulaceae. The sequence continues at coordinate 7,722 of CAUJKL010001002.1, forward strand.
GCGACGCGGTCGGGCTGTCGCGGCGGCACCGGTCGCGGCTTGGCTGGCATCGCGTGCCAGACGTTGTAGACGCCCTCGTAGATCAAGTCTCGATTGCCATGCACGTCCATCAGGTACACGCGGAACTTGTCGCCCACACCTCGAGCCGAGACGAGGAAGTCTTCTTCCGAAAGCGGATAGGCCGTCTTGTAGCCGGTGAATCGGCCGGAAGCGTGGTAGTCGGGCGCTTCTTGAGGGTCGTGCGGCGGCGGGCTGACTTCCGGCCAACGCAGATCGGCGGTAACCTTCGTCAACCCGTGGGGCCAGTCGCGGCCCTTCTCGGGGTCGATGATGCCGATCGATCCGGACCACCAGTCGTGATGCCCCACGCCCGAGAACATCACTCGGTGGCTGCCGGGGATCGGCCGCGGCTCGGAAAGATGGTCGGGCCACACCGACTGGTTGCCCCAGAAATGCGCCGTGCCGGTGCCATCCTGGTTCGTGGTCCACAGCTTCTGGAGCCGCCAGAGCGGCTTGTCCGTGTACTCCCAGCGCGAATAGATCACTCGGCCGTCATTCAACAACGCGGGCACGAAATCCGGTTCGCCGTTGCGACTGATCAGGTAGACGTTGCCGCCGTCGGCGTCGCAGCGGGCCAGGATAGTCGAGTAGATAAACGGTCCGCAGCGGACATACGAGTTGCCTCGCGTCGTCGTGAAAGTAATGTGACCGTCGGGCAGATAGATCGGGTCGATGTCGTCGTACTCGCTGTCGGTCAACTGCCGCGGGTCCGTGCCGTCGAAGTTCATTTCGTACAGGTGAAAGCTTTTCTCGTTGTGCGGCTTGAAGCAGAAGAGCACCCTTTTGGCATCGAACGACAGATCGGGTCGCCAGAAGCTGCCCGGCGTTTCTTGGGGCGCCAGTTGCCTGAGTTGGCCGCCCGGATGCAGCCCGTCGAGCACCAGCAGCCGGCCGCCCGGCGCGGCCATGATGCCCATGCGGTGGATCGCCTCGTGCCTGGACTCTGGTCCTTGCGGCAGCGGCTGATCGATGAACAGCAATCGCGTGACATCCAACACCGGATTCTTGAACAGGATCTCTCGTTTGACCCGCCTGACGGCAAAGTAAAGCTCTTTGACAGCCGGAGCTGTATCAGCGTAAGCGACAAGGGGATCCTCTTGCAGACTTGCCTTGTCCAGGCCGGCGATCTTCCCCCAAGGTCCGCCTCCGAACGGTGCCGTCGCCGCCGCCGGTTTCCAGGCCGAGTCGTCAAAGTCGGCTTGCGTCCAGTGAGAATGTTCCTCTTTCGCCGCGCTCCAGGACGTGTCGGAAACCACGATCGTCTGCTTTCCGTCAGCCAGGGTCACGGCCAGCCGCGCAATCAGTCCGGCGGGATTCTTGGTGGGTGCCGGCATGTTCTCCGCTCGCACTGCCAGCACGTTCTCACCGGTTCTGAGCAGTTGTCCGACTGGGAACACGCCAACCGGCGCCCAGCCCGTCTGGGCACCAATCTTCGCGCCGTTGAGAAAGACCTCGCAAGCATTATCGACGCCGATGCGCAACGTGGCCTCGCGAATCTCCGCCGGCACTCTGAACCGGCAGCGGAGATACCTTGCTTCGGCGGGCGCATCTTCGACCGGATTGCCCTCCGGATACCAGATCCAGTTCGGCACTGCCTCGGCATCCTTGGCCGATTGCACCGTGGCGGGCTGGCTTGCCAGTTCCCCGAGACGCCGCTGGAGCGCGTCCAGCTCTTTCAGCTTGTTCGTTAGGTCAGGTGCTTGTCGCTGGCGGCCCAGCCGCTCGGCCAGCTCTCGGGCCCAGCCAATCTCCTTGGCCGCCCTTTGCACTAGCGGTTCGCCCATCGCCTGAAACAGCCAGTCGCGCTCCAGCACCTGGGCCGCCTCGTCAGCAGTCAGCGCCCGCGTGTCGGGCGTTCGAGCTTCGCCTTTGGGCAGCGGCAGGTTGTCCGCCGTCGCCCGTGGCACACAAGCCACGACACAGAGCAACGCCGTGATTGTACTCAGAACCCGCCATTTGGTGATCATCGCGTCGGTCTCCTGACATGTCGAGTACGTGTCGAATTCAGACGTCTGTTGCCGGCCGTCAGCCGAGGCGGGTCAGCGTGACTCGATACTCCAACGCAGGGCTTCCTGGCTGTGATTGTCGATTCGCCTGGCTTCCAATTCCCGCCTTATAAATCAACAACTGATTAATGTATACTGTCATTATCCTGTTTAATACCACAAACACGACACGACAGCATCCAATAAGACGACGATTTCATCAAATCCCCTGGTGAGCAAAACCCAAAGAGTTCGCCAATGTGTTCGACTCGCATGATCTGTGTCGCTGTGGCGATCACCGCGGCATGCCCAGCCGCATCCCAGGCAGCGGACGAATTGAAGCTGGCCTGGGCCAGAACCGATGATTCGCTGGCGCTGACCAACCATGGCAAGGTCGTGTGGCAGTTCAATCATGGTGAGCAACACCGCAAACCTTGTTTTCATCCGCTGGCCACGTTGGATGGAACGGTCTTGACCGACTTTCGTCCGAGCGATCACCTCTGGCACCGTGCCGCCTGGTTTAGCTTGAAAGAAATCGACGGACTCAATTACTGGGAAGAAGACCGCGAGGGTGTCTCGGCCGGGCGCAATGAAACGATCGAGGTCGAGATCCAAACTCAAGGGGACTTCTCGGCGGAGATTCGTTTGCGGCAGAGCTACCATCCACCGGCCGAGCCGGAGCTTCTCGGCGAAGAGCGGTTGATTCACGTCAGCGCGCCCCATGAAGACGGCTCGTACACGCTGGACTGGCAACACTTGTTTACGGCCAAAAAATCGGTCACCGTCGGCGCATCGGCCGGCTACGCTGGCCTGTCTCTTCGGTTGAGCAAGCAACTCCTCAATTGGTCGTTTCTCGACAGCCAAGGCCAAAGCGAAGCCCAAAACATACACGGCACTGGCGCCCGCTGGTTGACCTACAAAGGTCCGCTGGCCGGCGGCAGTGCTGGTTTGACCGTCTTCGACCATCCGACCAACCCGCGGCACCCGACGAAATGGTTCATCGTCAAGGATATGCCTTATTTCAGCCCGGCCTTTGTCTTCGATGGGCCGATAGCTTTGGCGAAAGACCAGCAACTCGCGTTGTACTATCGGATGAAAGTGTACGGCAGCGCGCCGGAGGCGAAGGCGCTGGAAACCGACTACCGGGCATTTTCTCAAAAGGTATCCGGGTTCAAAAAGGGGTCAGGAACCGTTGTGCAAAGCACCCTACGGGCCGTTCCGGCAACGGTTCCTGACCCCTTTTTGAACTTAGAGGCAACTGGCGAGCGCATCGACTTGGTGGCCTCCGGCGCGACGTTGCACCAGGTCTATTGCAGCATCTGTCACTCCGTGAAACCAGAGGGCGAGTCGGGCAAGGCTGGACCCAAATGGTACGGCTTGATCGGCCAGTCGCCCGGCGAGCGCAACGTGTTCGTCAAGCCGACCGGCATCCAGTCGATCACCATCGATGACCAGTACATCGAGCAATCTATTCGCCAACCTAATTTGCACCTGGCGATTCGAGAAGATTCCCCGCGGATGGACAGCGTCTATCCACCGAGCATGCCGCCTTACCCGCATTTGACGCCGCAGCAGGTGCGATCGCTGATTGCCTTCATGAAGACACTTAACACGCCGGAAAACCGCGGTCCACAGGAAGTCTGGGAAGTGAAGCAGGCCGTGCCCGAGTTGCCGATGGACCGCTTCGAAGTGGTGGTCAAGGATCGGCCGCTGGTCTACCGTGTGGCGATGGCCGACGTCTCGACGCGGGCGCTGAGCGTCGGTCTGCCCGGTGGTTTCAACTACATTTTCGACCCTTCGACGTTCAGTGTGAAGCGCGCTTGGACCGGCGGGTTTCTCAATGTGAAAGCCGAACGCACGGGTCGAGGCACCGGCTACAACCAGTACGGCGCGGGCAGTCGCGACATCGGTTTTGTCGAATGCCTGATCCCTTTGGGAAAGAGCGGGCCGATTAACCAGGACTTCAAAGACTATATCAACAATCAGGCATGGCGGATCGAGAAATCGAAGTCCGAGATGAAGCAGACCACCGCGTTCATCGACCGCCAGCCGCCAGACGGCGCGCAATTTGGCGGATACCGGTTCGACGGCGCACAGGCACCGACCTTTTTGTATCGGATCAATGGTGTGGATTACACACAGCAGATCGCCTTCGAAAGCGAACAGGTCATGCACCACTACTTTGCAACCTCTGGCGCCACCGAGCCGGTGCGATTCAGAATCCTCAAGGACAAGGTCCGCGAGGTTCAAACCAGTGCCGGCACTTGGGACGGCGATACGCTCAGCATACCGGTCGAGGCTGCCGCCGAGTTCTACATCACGTTGATGCTCGATCCAGCCAGGGCCACACCGCTAGCCGCCACCGGGAACCCCTTGGACGAACAGTTGGTCCTACGAC
>CAUJKL010001003.1 GCA_963204995.1 Planctomycetota bacterium
AGCCAACGGGCGAGCACTAGCTCGCTCTTGGCTCGCAAAAAACGAAAGCACAACTTGCGGCGTGTGATGGTCGATTCAAGACTGTAGCCCTCTACTCTTCACACCGAAGTTTCCCTTCCTCTTCATCGCGGATTCCCGCCCGTCTGATGAATCGACCCGACAATCCAACAACGACTTCTCGCGCCCGCATTGCGCGCCAGCACCTGACTCGCACGATCGGACCTTGGCAATTGGTTCGTTGGCTTGGCGAAGGGGCGTGGACGGAGGTCTACCAGGCTCGACCGACAGCCAGTACTCGAGAAGAGACTGCGGATTATGTCGTGAAAGTGTTGAAGCCGAGTTGCCAACACGAACCAACGGCAATTCAATTGCTGCAACGCGAGGCATTCGTCGCACAGCAAGTCCGGCACCCGCATCTATCTTCGATTTTGTCAGCGCACACCGAGACCGCGCCTCGCTTCGTCGTGATGCCGTACGTGGAAGGCATCAGCATTGCCGCCGCCTTGCAAGCAGCGGGGCGGTTCATGGCTCCGCAGGCTCTTTGGTTCGTGCGTCAAACGGCGGAAGCGTTAGAGGCTTTGCATCAGGCCGGTTGGTTGCACGGCGATGTGAAGCCCGCAAACATCATTGTCTCGGCGAGCGGCCATACAACACTCGTCGATCTGGGACTGGCGCGGTCGCTTGATACGACGAGGTCGTCAATGGAAGCCTTTACCGGCAGCATGTCCTACGCGTGCCCCGAAGCATTCAACGCTAACGTACCGTTCAGTCCGGTCAGCGACGTGTACAGCCTCGGCGTCACGCTCTACGAATTGTTAACCGGTTCGCGCCCCTTCAACGACGTTGATCCAACAGATCTGGCCGCCGCCCATCTAACGCGTCCAATGCCCGATCCACGACTCGCCGTACCGCAACTTCTCCCGCGAGTTTCGCGTCTGCTCCGACAAATGCTGGCGAAAGATCCACTGAGACGGCCTGCGGTGCCGGAACTCATCGAATGGCTCGTCGACCTGGAAGTCGAAACATTTTCAGAGCGGTTGTCGGCGTAGTTGCCTGCTGGCAAGTCTAGGCTTCTAACGTTCGGCTTTCGCGCCGGAGCGTAGAACTTCCGAAAACTTCGGAAGTCGTTCCAACACTCGACCTCACTACATCAGTTATCAATGAAAGTCTTCTTATTTCAGCACGATACCAGCGACGGGCACCGACCGATGTTTTCTTGCGAGCATTCGTACGTCAGGCTTTCTAGTCTGACATGACACGGCGCTTGTCAGCCTAGAAAGGCTAACGTACCTGGCGGCTCTGCCGCCCTACGATCATTAGTTGTTTAGGCCCCGACCCAACTTCGTTGTGTGCCCGGTCGAAACATCCACTGCCGGGGTCGTCAGCCCCCGTGTAAGTGCGGGCATCGAACCGAACCCCAGAGGGGTGACACAGCACGGACCGCTTCCCCTTGTGTCGACCCTTCGGGCCTTCGTTGGTTTTCCTTTGTTTTCCGGGGCTTTACAGCCCCGGCAGAGGCTGTACCGACCCTTCGGGCCGAAGAACAAAACACAATCGCTCCCTTAACACCTGCTGCGGCCCTGCTGCCCTACGGATTACCGATCAATCCGGCTGGTGTTCCCGCAATCGGCACAGCATCCGGGTTTTCTGGTGGTTGGTCCAGAGAGAGAAACGCGAACAGATCCGCGAGTTGCTCGGGCGTGAGTTGCTTTTCCAGGCCTTCCGGCATCAGCGATAATTTGCTGATGGCAATCTCTTCGACGTCTTCACGCGGCACGATCTCGAACTTACCGCCTTGGATCTTTAAGACGATGCGTTGTTCGTTGTCTTCTGCGAGCAGGCCGGTCAGGATGCGACCGTCGGCCGTTATCACCGAGCGGGCTTGATAGGAAGCACCGATTACTAAACTTGGATCAAATACATTCGAAAGCAGATGCTCGAATGATCCGCGACCGTTGCGAGTGATTTCCGGACCGACATCTTGCCCGGTTCCATAGATCTTATGGCATTGGCCGCACACGCGATTGAAGACCTCGCGTCCGCGGTGCGGACTGCCCGACGCTTGACTGAGTTGGTCGTGCATCTGGCGAATGATGTTCTCCCTTTCCGGATTCCGTTCCGTCCGAACGGCTCCCCACTGACTCGTCACCAGTGCGACTAACTCTTTGTCGGGACTGGCCAACAACGCCCGAACTTGATTGACGTTCAGTGCGCTGGCGGGGAGATCCTGGCGGCCAATCGCTTCGAGCAGTCGCCGACTCCAAGTTGCTCGCTGCGTCAGCAGTTCGATGGCCTGCGGCTGCAGGTCGGGGGACAGTTTCGCGTAGCATTCGAGCACTAGTTCCGCGACCGCTGGACTATCGTAGCGTCCCAAGGCACCGAGCAATCGCGAGCGAAGTAACTCAGGCGTCGATTCACTGCCCAGCAGCGCGCTTACCGGAGAAAAACACTCGACATCACGCGCCGATGCAATCGCATCGATGGCCGCGATTCGATCTGCTTCCGTCTCCTTCGCGCTGTCCAGAATCTCCCGAGCTTGCTTGATGGCAGCCTTGTCGCCCCACGACGTTGCCAACATCAGCGAGTCGATGTAAAGCGGTGACTTGCGACCTGCCGAGAGCACCTCCTGTAACTTCGCACCAAGCTGCATGCGGATCGCATCTCGCTGCACGCCGGTGACTTCGCCGCTTTGCACGCGTTCGCGCAGGGTCGCCAAACACTTGGCCGCTGTCTCTTCATCGACGTCGATGACGAACTCCAGCAACGTGACGACCGATTCAACATCTTCCGCCACGCCGATCGAGGTGCTCAGCGACAGTAATGCAATTACAAAGGCTAACTTCATGTTTACTTCTTATTGGCCAAGATCACTTCCGTCACGTGCGGCATGATCTTCTTGAGGTTGGGTGAGGCTTGCAGGTCTTGCGTCTTGACCAACGCGAGAAAATCCTTGGCCCGCTCGGAAAGCGTCGGGTACAGGTTCTGCCAGACGATGTGTGGGATCAACTTGTCGTCGCCGCTGTTCGCCAGGACTTCGACCCAGATCGGCATCGCATCGAGTCCTTCGATCTTGCCAGCCGCGATCGCAACTTGCAGCAGCACATCCACCGATTCATCCGCGGACATCGTGGCGATCTTGTCACGCAGTCCGTCATCTATTTTCGCAAAGTTCCCGGCGGCACGAACTCCCCATGCGCGAAGGCTGGCGTCGGATGAATTGAGCAGTTTCTCATGGAAGTCGGCGTCCAAAACGCCTTGGCCGACGAGCGACCAGAGGGCGTGCATTCGCGTCTTGTGAGTAACATCCGAGTTTAATGCCAAAGCTTCGAGCTTCTTGTTCGTGGCCGCATCCGCTCGCTCACATAGAACTCGCTGAGCGAGGCTGCGGTAAAAAAGATTGGGACTTTGCAGCCGAGCAATTAACTCGTCGCCCGACTCCTTCGTCAAATCAAACGGCTTCGCGCGCGGCGTGTCTTGGTAACGAACGCGATACAAGCGGCCGTAGCTTCGGTCGACTTTATCGGGGAGTGCCCTCGCGTCTTGGTAACAATGAAAGCGGTCGTACCAATCCAACACATACAGCGAGCCATCGGGCCCGGTCTTCTGCGACACGGGCATGAACCAAACGTCGTTCGCCGTGAGGAAGTCGGGCGCCGCTTTGCCGCGGTAGCTTGATCCATGGCGAGTCACTTCATCGACGTTGATGCAACCGCCGTGGATGTTGCCCA
>CAUJKL010001004.1 GCA_963204995.1 Planctomycetota bacterium
TTTTGTGGCAATGGAAAAACCGCGCAAAAGCGCGGATCTGATATTCGCGCAGTTCGTAAGCGGGGTTGAGATTCAGCTTCACCGAGTCGGGAACCTCCTGTTTGAGAAATCTCATGCTTTCGACTGCGTTGAGCGTTTCGTAGAGAAATTTCGCGCCAGAATCCATCTTGAAAAATCCTATCGTTGGGTTATAATGAACTTGCCAGCGGACAAAATTCGGCTCCATGCCGTGTGGCTGGCCTGCTTCGGCGGGCCGACCCTATATCCCCGGCGATCTTTTTGACAACGCCTCTAGCGTTAGCGGGTTGCGCTGCGTGTAGTATTCGCCGTACTCGTGGTTGCGAACATCGTCGATGTCGTAAACCAAGCTGACCTTGGACCATAGAAACTCCCAATAGCGGGATTCTTGTTTCTCGTACAATCGCTGCAAAGCCCACAAAAAATAGTCTGCGGCTTGTAAGCTGGGATCGCTAATCGGTACGCTGCCAATCACCTCAATCGGAGCGGTCGCCTCGACACCCCAGGATCGTCGGAAATTCTGCCGCGCATTTTGCAGCGCCTTACATAGCGCCGCCGTTCGATCGGACGTGCCGCGCTTGGCAAAAACGATCCGGTAGGCATCCACCTTGTGCAGCCGATCCTTGAACAGCCGGCTCACCGAACGGTCGTAAAGCTGATTGGGATGGTAGCGGTATTGGGGCTGCTTGAGGTTGTGTTCCCGCACTAGCTGCACGATCTTTCGCTTGTCTCGCACCACCGCAAAGAAGCGGAGTTCATGACGCATGAGCAGCGAAAAAACCTCTCGGCGAATTTCTGGAAGGTCGTCCTTGGCGTGGAACTCCAACGCCGTCTTCCTTCGCTCCGGCCGCATCGACGGCACGCCTTTGAAGTACGGATCGGCGAGCATCTTCTGCCGCAAGTTGTGCAGGTCTTGTCCCAATGCTTCCGGGAGCGACACGTCCAACAGGCCGAGCATGAAATAGGTTGAGCAGCCTTCCGTTCCGACAACGACTTGCTTCCGACGATTGAACAGCGTCGGATCGCCGGCCTCATCCACGAAGTAATGGCACTTGGCTTGGGGTTGTTCTGGGTTGGGCGTCATGGTTCGCTCTCTTACACATCCTTAACGTCGAACATGAGGCGTCCGAATTCCTCCTCGATAAGTCGGACCTTCCATGTCTGGTCGCCACGGCGCAGGTTTTCGAGGTTGTTGTCGCCGTTGACGTAGATCAGGTCGTACTCCTGATCCTTCGTGTTGTAGTCCTGCTTCTTGAACCACTCGTCGAGTGCATCGTTGTTCGTCTCGTCGAGGTTGCGCCACAGAACCAGCGTCCGGTCGCCGTCCGGGTTTGTCCCTTCGACGACACGCACGCCCCGGATCACGTCGATGTGCTTGACGGTCAGGCCCAAGAGCCAGTTGAAGGTCTCGACCAGATCGACGTTGACCAGTTGCGTCTCGCCGTCGCGTTCGACTCGGAGCTTGTACTGGTCGGGGTTGCGGAAGGAATCGACGTTCAGGAGTGACTGGCTGCCACGGCTTTCCACGTCGAGCATGTACGACAGGACGTACTGCTCACGGAGGTCGTTGTCTTCATCGATTTGCAATGTCTGTTGGCTCGTCCGCTTCATTTCGAGGTTGTTTAAGGCATCATCGTACGATTCGAGATGGCAATACTTTAGTAGCACAGAGACTGAGGAGTCTCGATTGACGGGCTTTCCCGACTTCCATTCCCCCGAATACGCCACCTTGAGAAGACGAGGAATAATCACTCGCTCGAAGTAAGACGCCATTTCGATCAGAATGAATCGCCGCATTCCGTTATCTTTTCGATTCATCTCAAGAACCGCATGTGCGGTTGTCCCCGACCCGGCGAAGAAGTCCAGTACAGAAGTCTGATCTGGCAGAGCAAAGTTGAACAGCCTTGTCATCAACTCGACCGGCTTCGGGTTGCGGAATGTGTTCTCCCGAACGCCAAACAGTCTTTCAAGTGCATTGGCTCCCGTCCGGCTATCCTGAAAAATGACGCTCTTGAAAGGCTCGACGTACTCCGTGAGATACACCTTGATCTGGATGATCTGATTCTCGTCGTCACCGTAGATGATCCGGTCGCTTTCGACCAACTGCTTCATGCGATCAGGATGGTATCTGTATCCTCGTGCCGGTTGAACGCATGGCTTCCCGGTTACGGGGTGAATAACATCGTACCGATAACCCTCTTTTCCGGGATTGTGAACTTTACGGCTGCCCGTATAAGGCCCGTTCTCATCGACTCTGCTGTAATGTGTAACACCGTCTAGTTTCGAGGCATTGGTACGAATGAACTTACGGAGCCGTGTCTGAATGTCCTCTACGGTATGCCCCTTTTCCTTTAGTCGCTGGTACTCTGACAGCAGCAGTTGCTTGGGATCGGAATTGTTATCCTTCCAGACTGGCGGCACATTAGAGAGGCTTCGGGCAAATGCAAACACATACTCATGCTCCTCGGCGATGCGGGTCGGGTTGTTGTCCGTCGCCCCTTTCCAAATCACCGTTCCAACACGATTATTCTCTCCGAACATGTCATAGAGAAGCTCATTCAGCCGCCACGCCTCAGTCGCATCAATCGATGAGAACAGGCAGCCATCCGCCGAGAGCAGGGAACGTCCGGCGCTCACTCGATCCTCGACCATCGAGAGCCAAGAAGAGTGCTGGTATGAATCCTTGTAAGGAAAGTCCGTGCGATCTGTATTGTAAGGTGGGTCGATGTAAATACACCGAATCAACTCGGCGAAACGGTGTTGAAGCAACTGCAACGCTTGCAGGTTTTCTCCTTTAACAAGTAATCCAGTAGTTGATGAATCCAAGTCATCGATACTGGCCAGCAGTCGGGTGCGAAAGGCTTGGTCAAAGAAACGAGTGTCGAGCAGAAGCCCGTTGTTCCGGTCCAGAAACTCTACCGACAGAGGCTTCGAGTACCCCGGCTCTGTGAGGTCTTTCTTGATCTCGTCAATGGCGAACAGCCGCACCCATTCTTCCCGCTGGACATCATTGGCGGCGATCTCGGGGTAAAGCTCCTCGGGCACTCGGTCGAGCGTGATGCAGTAGTTCGTCTCCACCACGAACTTCTTTTTGAGCCACAGCTTCTTCTGGAAGTTCTCCAATTGTTCGAGGAACTGGATGATCTTATGGGCGATCTTGCGGATCACTTTGATCTTGCTGAGGTACTGCTCGACTCGTGGCATCGTGTCGTGTTCGATGTCGTCGAGGTGCATGACCTCGTTCTTGATGTAGAAGTCGAGTTCCCGGCGCAGGAAGCCGCCCAAGTCCTTGTGGATGAAGTAGTCGAACGTGTTCCGGGCGGTGTACTGCGTGAGGTGCTTCTCCAGCACCGTCCGCTTAGGGTTCGCCTTCGTGGGAGCGGGCTTCGATAACTCCCGTGTCCACTCGTCGAAGCCTTCGGCCTTCAGGACTCGCTCGATGGCATCCTGATTCAGAGCGTCCTGCTTCTTCTTAGCCTCGTCGGGCCGGTACTCGAATCGGATGAAGAGTTCGCCATTCTCCTCGTAGATCGGGTCTTCTGCGCAGATGATGAAGCGGCGTTCCTTGCCAACCTGCTCTTTCTTGTTGTCCTGCTCGGACGAGGCGGCGACCAGATGGACTCGCACCCGCTTTCCCGAGGGCATCGTAAAGATGTAGTCACGAAAGTATTCGCTGCTCTTGACGTAATACTGATCGTGGTTGGCCCAGTGCAGCTTGACTTCCTCGCCTTCGTAGGGAATGGCATAGACGCCTTCCTTGTACCGCCGCAGTGAGATGAAGTCTCCTTCGTGGTAGTAGCGCCGGAAGAAGTTGAACAGGTGGCTGAAGACTTCGTTCTCCAGCGCCGTGACATCGACGCTGGAGTCGGCCATCTGCGCCTTGAGTTCTTGGACCTTCGGCGAGTCGTCGGGGTTCATCCCGGCAGCCTCGATCTGCTGGGTCAGCTTGGCGAGTTCCTTCTGAAGCGTGGCCTTGTCCGCCGACTTGTAGTGACTGAACGCTACCTTGACTTGCGGCAGCAAATCCTTCTCCAGAAACCGGACGACCTCATCCCGCTTCTGGTTCATGATCCGGTAGATGCCAAAGTCCAGGTCGGCCTGATCCAGTTGGAACAGTTCCTCAAGGAGCTTCTGAAGTTTCTCGAAGTTTGTCATACACCCTCCGTGCGGAAAGGCCGCGTCCGCGATCCAGTCAATACTTCACCCGCCAGCGCAGTGTGAAAAGAGTACAAACGGATGGTTTGAAAAGATTAAGTGCCGTATTTTGGGCCGATCTAAGTCGGCTCTCACTGTCGCGTACTTCGAGATCAAGGATGTCGTCCCTTAGCTCCTTCCGTTCTTTTGTCCGTGCGTCTATTCGTGCAGCGATATCCGGTTCTGCCTCCCTTTTGCTGCCCCGCCGTAACTCCCTTAATTGTTCATTGATCAGGTTTAGTCTGCGTTCAATGTTCGAGAGATTCAGTTGATACTCTTCGTCCAACTGCTGCATTTGCGATTCATAACGGTCCTTCAGCCTCTTTCCCCAGTGGCGAAGGGACAGCTTTTCGAGGGCTGTCGTATCCCTTTCGATCCTTAAAAGAACGTCCTCGGGGACTACATTAATTGGGCGAAGTTCGTGGATATCTCCGAACCGTGAGCAAAGACTGTCAAAACAAATGTTCGGTCCCTCGTCAACAAATGCCGTCGACAGCAGGTAGCGAGCCTCCGAGACGGGCATCGGCACATCGCCACACCACTCGCTCGCCGAATCTCCCTGCGAAGGCGACCAAATATCAAAGACCTTTGCGCATGCCCACCCCGCTTTGCCGAGATCGTCACGGCTTCCCAAACAAAGATCAACGGACGCCAACAACTCCCGCCGCGCCTCAATGGGTTTGCTACTGTTCGGTACACGGTCGTGAAAATCAAAGTCGCACCATCTAAATAACTTGCTCGGGACGCCGCGATAGTCTGGCAGTGGACGTACATTATTAGCAGTAATCTGGTCCGCTATTAAAGACTTGCTATGTGAAGGCATTTCTATCTCGGCTCATGTGACTTGCCACTGAATTGCAAATAGGTGCCTACTGTGTGTCTTCTGCGTCATTCGCCGCTGAAGACCGTCAATCAACGTGTCCCGCTTCTCGGCGATCTCGTCTTCGATCTCAAATATTTGTTGACGCTGCTTTCGTTGTTTCCTTTCCAAGTCACGAACCTTCTGCTGTAGTTCGTTCTGCTCATCGAGTGTCGTCGCTAAGCGTGACTGCCGACGCAAGGACTTGATCTGACCTTTCGTATCGGCCAAATCCTTCTCGGCAGCGACCACCATGTCGTCAGCCCACTTCTCCAGCCGCTCCCTTTCTTCGTTGAACAAAGCATTGTTGCCTTCCAGCGAGTGCGTGATTGTCGCCTCAGCGTGTCGGCCCGCCTCTTTCTTCAATCGTTCGGTCAGTTCTGGCGGTAGTTCGTCGGCTGCGGTCACTTGAGCGGAGCAATGGAAGAGTTTCTGGCATGTCTCCTGATCGAGTGACTTGCCGCCGCTGTCCATCGCCGAAAAGAGAAGATACTCTTCCCGGTCGAATGAGTCGATGGTGAGGTACTGGAGCGTCATCCAGCCCGACCTCCCTTTGAGTGCTTCGACCACGGAGACTCTGGCCGGATAGTTGGTCACGTCGAACGTAACTTTCGCCGCGGGCGTCTCGGCGTGCTTTCCCTGATCGATGGACCACTCGCCCAACGGATGCGACAACCGGTACAGGAAGTCGCCTGTCACGTTTTGATGCTGCTTTGAGATCAGGTGGTACGTTCCGGGCCGACATGTTTTGACCGGCGACTGCTGAAGGTCGAAGGTCAACTGGTCGTCACAAAACTTGGCGTGCCCGTCCAAGACGAATTTTGTAAGCGTCCAGAACTGACGACCGATGCGATCGAGGTTGGCTCGGGCATCGTCCAGCCGCATCTTGAGAAGTGCGTGGACATCCTCGTCGAAATGCTCTATCAGCATCTGGCGAGTTTCGTTCATCTTGGATTGAATCGTCTCATCCATTTCGGCCTGAAGCTGCTTGAAGGCGGCGTCGATTTCGTCCACCGTGCGACACTGCTGGTAGATGGCGAGGATACGCTTCTCGAAATCGACGCCCGACTCGATCTGGCCTAGCACGTCGTCCGAGGCTCCGAACACTCCGCTAAACAGATTGAACTTCTCGGCAAGAAGTTCGTGGACTCGCCGATCCGCTTCGTTGCGTTCATTCAGGAAGTTGATGACGACGACATCGTGCTTCTGTCCGTAGCGATGGCACCGACCAATTCGTTGCTCGATCCGCTGAGGATTCCACGGCAAGTCGTAATTGACGACCAGCGAGCAGAACTGCATGTTAACGCCTTCCGCCGCCGCTTCCGTAGCGATCATCACGCTGGCGTTGTTTTGGAAATGCTCAATCAGTGCTGTGCGGCTATCGATTGGTCGAGAGCCGGTGACTCGCCCAGAGGCGGCGTTATCTTCAATCCACTTGCTGATGATGCGACGAGAATCCGGGTCCGAGTTGGTCCCGTTGAACAGCACTAGCTGACCGCCGTAGCCGTTCGACTCAAGAAAGTTTTTGAGATAGTCCTGTGTGCGGCGAGATTCGGTAAAGATAAGCGCCTTACGATTGGCTCCCATCTTCGCCATCTCGGCGAAACCGAGTTCGAGAGCTTTCAGCAAAGAGCGGCTCTTGGTGTCGATGCCGATGCTGCGTGCCCACTGAGCGTATCGGGCAAGCTCGTCAATCTCGGAATTGAGCTTGGGAAGATCAATTTCCGACTCAGTCTGTTCCTCTTCGTCACTCGTGCCTTCGAGAATCTCGTCGAGGTAGTCCTCTTCGAGTTCTTCAGCCTCGATCAGTTCTTCCATGAAGTCGTCAGTTTCTTCCGGCTGAGGGCCTTCTCGCATCTCTTCCAACCGAGACTTCATCGTCTCCAGCGTGTTCGCAATGGCATGTGAAGACGAAGCCAGCAATTTTCGCAGGATTAGTGCGATCAGATGACGCTGACGTTGAGGCACCGAGAAGGTTTCTTCCCGGTTGAGAAAGTCCGATACGGCTTCGTAGAATTGTTGCTCATCGTCAGTCGGATGAAAGCATTCCGTGAGCGGGATTCGCTCCGTGTATTGGATGTACTCCACAACTTGCCGTCTGAGCGTTCGCTTACAGAACGATTTCAGTCGGTTGCGAAGGGCGTTGAGATCGGCACCGGCGTTGGTGTACTGCGTGCGAAAGGAATTGACATCGCCGAAGATCATGTCGTCAAGGATCGTGGAAAGGCCATAGAGTTCGAGCAGCGAGTTTTGAAGTGGAGTTGCCGTCAACAGGCACTTCTTCCGCTCCTCGATGGCCCACTTGATGTTCTGGCCCATCTTGTTGCTGGGCCGATAAGCGTTGCGGAGCTTGTGGGCTTCGTCGATGACGACCAGATCAAAGGGGACCGCACGGATGTCGCCACGATAACGACTCGCAAAGTGGAACGAGGTGATGACAACCGCTTTGTTAACAAACGGAGTTCCGTTTCCCCCACGGACGCACTCTCGGTAGGTCTTTGCATCGAGGATCACGCTGGGGAGATTGAATTTCTCCAGCAGTTCCAAGCTCCACTGCTTCCGCAAGCTCGCCGGGCAGATGATGAGAAGTTTTCGCTTGCGCTCGGCCCAGTGCTGGCAAAGAACAAGGCCAGCTTCGATGGTCTTGCCGAGCCCGACTTCATCGGCCAGCACAACGCCCTTCGAGAGCGGACTGCGAAGAGCGAACATCGCTGCTTCGATCTGATGCGGGTTCAGATCAACGCAGGCATCGAACAAAGCCATCGACAGACGATCCACGCCCCCCGGCTGTGCTTGCCGGGTTAATTCGTGTGCGAAGTATTTGGCGTGATACGGCGTCGTCATTGATGAAGGATTGGTGGTAACTCACTCAGAAGATGGGGATGGAATCACTGCTGGAAGTGTCTAAATACATGGCGTCTTGCGTCGGACGCGAGAACCGCTTGTGACCATCGCCATACAGTGAGCCACCGACAGCGGATCGTGAAGTCCAGACGACATGAATGCACCTACCTAACGTCGGGCTGAGCCGTGGGGCGTTGCGGTAGGTAGGTGCCTAGCTGCCCGACGCAAACGTCCCTTGGCTCAATTGGAAGTCCTTTACGGAGCGACCGTTCTGGACACCCGACTGGAGTAATCTACCCCACCGAGAGAAGGCGTGACAAGCAGCAGGAGGAATGTCGAGCGCTGATCGACTGTGACGGTTCAGCGAGATGTCGACCCTCAAAGTCCGCCAAAGCACCGCAGTTCCTAGCGGCAGCCGCATCGATCATCGCACCCGTGACCAAAATCCGATCGCGGAACTCGCCACACCGCCATTTGCCAAGTACAACGCGAGAACCTCGGCAGGTATCTGCCCCACCTGCCGAGTCAGGCCCTTCGAGGTTTCTGCCCCTCCTCGCCGGGCCGATTTTATTTCTTGGCGTTCGGATCTTCGAGCGTGTAGATTATCTGCGTACGACGGCAGTACAAAGTGGCAGCTGTTGGGCGGTCGCTATCTTGGATAATCAAGCGTTCACAATCGGAGGCGTAGGTGGAGTACAAGAATCTCGTCCGCGACTTTGCCGAGCGGACACTTAAAAACCTCGAAGCGATTGAAACCGCGATCGAACACGATCCAGATTCTGAGGTCTTCGAAGTCACGCAACTCATCAATTCAATGCTTGGATTGCTAGTGTTTCCTCAGCAGCGATTCTTCGATCGCATTCCAGAGACGTCCTTGAATGAGTTACGAGCGAATGGTTGGCCGATTCCCGCTATGACAGGCTCGCCACCGCATGCTACCAACCTTCGCGACTTGATGCGGTGCCTGCGAAACGGGATCAGTCATTGCAATCTTGAATTCGAGTCCGACGGGCACAAGATCACGGGAATGCGAATTTGGAATTATCCGATGGGAACTCGGACAAAGAACTGGGAAGCTCACCTTGGGCTAAGCGAACTTCGCGAAATTGCACGTCAGTTCATTTCACTGTTGCTAGAGATGGAAAAATGAAACGAAAACCATCCGATCCATTGGTTACCGAAATCTGGCTTGTCGTTCAAGAGAACGAGGGGCTCATCACGGAGGCATTTACCGGACAGAAGAATGCCATCTCGCGTGCGAAACAACTTTCACGGAAGTGCCCGTCCATGCGGGTGGAGGTTGCGAAGTATCTGATCGCATTGAACAGTTGCAAGTCATTTGGCTCGCCAGCTGAACAACACCAAGAGGACTGATTGCGAATCGGATAACGCTCAGACGTGCCCTGCATCGAATCATGGAGTCAAAACAGTGGACACTTGTTGTCGATTCTGTACCCTCACCGATGAATCGTTCGTTCTCAAATCCGAGCAGGCGTTCGCCATTCACGACGGCTTTCCAGTTTCCAAAGGCCACACACTCGTGATTCCACGCCAACACGTCGCTACTTTGTTTGAGCTGCCTCGCCACGATCAACTGGCGTTGTGGGACCTAGTCGAACGAGTGCGTGCGAAGTTGGTTAAAGAGCATAGCCCCGACGGATTCAACATCGGACTCAACGACGGTTTGGCGGCAGGCCAGACCGTGCCGCACGTCCACATTCACGTCATTCCTCGTTACGATGGCGACGTGCCAGATCCACGCGGCGGTGTTCGATGGGTAATTCCGGCTAAGGCAGCGTACTGGGAGTGATCGTGACTCCGCCAACACCCGAAGAGCAGGTCTTGTTCCTCCGCAACGTCCAGCGACTGCTGGTGGAAGGTCAATTCACCGCGAGCTACAAGTTCGCGCTGCTACTCGCCATCGCCGACCTGTGCGTCCTGAAAGGTGATGACTCCGGGGCATCGCTTAATCTGGCAGTCAAAGATATCGCAGAGCAGTTCATTGAGTTGTATTGGCAGCAGTGCAGGCCGTTTCAACTTGGAGGGCAGTCCACCAGACTTGTCCTTCAGCAAAACACTGGACGGCAGGCCGCAGTTATTTCCAAAGTCATCCAGGCGCAGCACGATTTCGGCGGGTCGTTGTTCAAGCTCAAGCAGTCCGCTCCTGATCTTTGGCGGTCGTTAAAGAGCAGCGTCACGCGAGTGGTCAATGACATGCCGCTCTGGAAGTTGCAGACCGTGGGCAGTGAGCGTCTTGACTTCCTCTACGACAACTTGGACGTGACCACGACGACGATCACGTTAAAGCCCGGTGTGGCGTTCTGCTTCAGGGCGTTCTACGGCTTGATCCGCGATTTGATTCAAGGTGCCTGGGTTCGGTTCGTCCAGAGGCTCAATGCCAACGAACTCGGAAACTTGACTGACCTCGGCACCTTCCTGTTCGACCGTGAGCGATCATCACTCGACGCCTACAAACAGATCCTGCTTGATGTGCAAGAGCGCCAATGCTTCTACTGCCAGAGAGATTTGCGGACCAGCGTGGAAGTGGACCATTTCATTCCGTGGTCCCGCTACCCAACGGATCTTGGCCACAACTTCGTGCTGGCCCATCCACGATGCAACAACTCGAAGTCCGATCACCTCGCGGCTGAACAGCACTTGCAGTCTTGGGCCGAGCGCAACCACTCTTGTTCAGAAGAGCTTGCAGAGCGGCTGCGGGATGCGGGGTTGTTACACGACTCCACCGCGTCAATTCGCATTACAGAGTGGGCTTACGAGCAGGTTGAGAAATCGCACGGGCAGGTCTGGATTAGCCATGCTGCATTCCAGCATTTAGGTGCTGAGTGGCGAAAGTTCTTGTTGGCGTGACGTTCCGTGCCCACCGTGCTAAGCTGTCGCTCCCGAGACGAGTGAGGAGATGGCGATGAGACTGCTGGACTGGCTTACCGGCAAACCAAGATCGCCAAGCCAAGGCTGGATTTCTAACTAAATTCTCGTCGCACGTCCGCTGGCCGCAGCGGAATAGATCGCAAAGACTGTTTCGAATCTCCGGATTGATGCGGTTCGCGAGCGCGAGCATAAGATGACGATGTTTGGCGTCCGCTTTGTTCGCAAGAGGAGCAAAGTCCTCGGCTCGCACACAAGCCGGCTTCTCGGCGAACACGTGGCAGTCTGCGTCTAGTGCGTCGTCGATGACGGGAGGAGCAAGTGCGGCCTCCATCGTCACTAACACCAGCTGCGGACGATGTTCGCGAAGCAATGTTTTGTGGTCGCGTACGACGTGTTTCAGCTTGTCTCCGAGAACTCGCTCAGCCTCCTCATCCCACCGACTGTCGGGATCGACTAGCACAACTTCGCCGCATTGCTCTGCGGCAGCAAGTGCTTGCAAGTAAGCACCCACGTGCGCGCCCTCTGCATGCGTTACCAAACCGATTGCGATTTTGTTGGACATCTCGTGGAAGCTCTCCCGTATCGGGTATTGTATGGCCACGACTATAACTGCTTTGGGAGCCAGATGCGATCAAATGTGTGCAAGCGACAGAGTTGACCGCCGCCAAGTGAACAATAGCCCAACACTTCCCGCGTACGAAGCCTTCGTCAACGAATCGACCAACTGGCTCGTCTGGTGTGATCACTGCCAGACGTGGCATCGTCATGGACCAATGAACAGGCACCGCGAAGCTCATTGCACCGATGAGTCCAGTCCGTATTGGAAGAGCGGTTACAACATCGAGTACGCAGGACGTTGGACGGATCGGAACTAGGCGTCGCGAGGGCCTTTGATACACGTATGGGGCGGCCCGCTTCCAACTCGCAACCAACGCATTTGCTCGCTATACTGCTGTGTCATCTTGCTGAAGAGTTGCTAGGCCGCTGATTGGCTTGGTTGCGGCAGCCGATCATCTTTCCGACCCTCGGCGTCCGCAACGCCCGGAGTGCATTGCAATGGCATGCGAGGCAGACGTTCGCTTCGAGCGATGGAAGGATTTTGCGCTGCGGATGGCGCGGACAGTCTGGACAGAGCAGACGACTCCAACACGCGATTGGGTTGTATCTGAGGTGGAACACTTCTTCAGCGAGCTGGAGTGCGATTACGAAGATGACCTCGCTCGCTTCGTGAGTTGGGATCAAATCGATAATTCCAGTTTGCCGAAGGACGAGTATGGTCGCGCGCAGATTGGTCCTTACGTCTGCGACATCTTTTCAAGCTGGGAAACGGATACCCTCTTCTATCACTGGAAAGACTTTGCTTCTGAACTGGATCTTCGGTGGGCAGAGATCCATCTCGACATCTTCGGTGATGATGATCTGATCAGTGAGCCGATCGTCGATTTCTACTCCTCGCCCGTCGCTTGCTGTGTGCGAGCCGGTATGGACTGTGCTTATTCGCCATCAATGGGAGTGCTCGGATTCACCGCCGGTGATATTCGGCGAATGTACCCGGAGGGTGTGCCGGACTGGGTGAAGGGCGATAAGCCGTGGGACACGATCCCGATTAAAGCTGTCGTCCCCGGCGTTGGCTTCGTGCCTGGCGAGGCCGTGCAGAACGGCACGTTTGAGGAAATCGAAGACGACCAGCCGATTTGGATTTGACCGATGGCGCAAAGCCAATCGGAAACGTGTGACCACCGATGCTCATCGCAACGCTTCTTCGCACAGCGGGTACTTCACGATGACGGACGGCCAATTAGTCTCGCCTGAAATCAACACGGAACCCGATGCCGTCGATTACGCGGCAAAGAAGCGTCACATTATCCTCATGCTTCTCGCCTACTCCGCCATCCTTGGAGTGTTTTGCATCTTTCTGCCCGAAGAGGATAACCCGCTAGACTTTGTTGCTGGATTGCCAATCCTGCTTATGGGCATTTCGTGGTGTTTCACGGACGCAAAACAGCATGACCGCCGAATCGGAAAACTGATGAAGCTCGTCCTTGTGCTGTTTTTTATCGTCGGGTTTCCACTCTACATTTTCCAAACTCACGGCATTCGTGGCTTCAAGACACTCGCCCTAACAACGTTTCTCGTTGCAGTTATGGCTGCAATCGCATTTTCGACCGCGTGTGCGATGCTATACGTAGGCGATGCTCTCGGACTCGTTGAATAGGCTGCGCCGTACCAGGCGCACGTCAGCGAACGTTCGTATTTGACTTTCCTAGGCTTCGAGTCTTTAGCTACTTCGACCTCCCCAGCTTCTTCCTCGACGCCTTTGTCCGTCCGTCTGGCACCTTCAGCTTCCGTCGCCGCATCAACACCGCGTTCCGAGTCCGCCCAGTCTTCTCCATCGTGTCCTTGATGCTCAGTGTTCGAGCCAATTCGTCTTCCCACGGCTCCCACGCATCGTTCAGCCAAGGCGGACGTGTCCCCCGTTTGCGATGCGACTCGCTCAACTTC
>CAUJKL010001005.1 GCA_963204995.1 Planctomycetota bacterium
CTCGCGCGCGAGGCGGCAGGAATATGAAACGCAGGTTTCTCCGCGTGGCGAAGGTCGGTGGAAGTTTGTTCGATTTTTCGGATCTGCCGACTGCCTTACGCAGCGATCCGGTCGGGTTGTCCTGGCGCTGGTCAAATACCAGACGCACCACACCCCATCTGCCGCCGGCCACCGATACCTGTTCCTTGAATGTTCTGCGATTCTTCTCTTCGTCGTGACCAATCGACTGCGTAGTGCGGGTGCCAGCGGCAACGCCCAGACTTGCGGCACGACCACGCGAATCTTGGTGCTCGCAACGTCGATCAACTTGCACCGCACAATCGGGTGACTGGAAACTAATCGCTCTGCGTTGTTGTCTCCGCTCTCGGTGGAGAAATCGAGTATACTGCCCTTGATCTTCGCCTGAAGAAGCGGCCCTTCGAAACAATGAACAGGAACAGCAAATGCGACGAACGATAACCTGCAAGAATCCGTTAGCGCTCGCCTTGGCCATCGCGGCCTGTCTGTCTATCGCCTCGGCTGCGGAAGAGAAGATGCGGACCTGGACCGACGCGACCGGCAAGCACAAGACGCGGGCGGCCTTCGTTGCTTTGGAAGGGGACGAGATCACGTTGCAGCGCGAGGACGGAAAGATCGTTAAGCTGCCACTGGACCGCTTGAGTAAGACAGACCAGGCGTTCGCTCGCCGCACGGCGCGAGCGCCTGCGAAAGCGACTGAGTTGCCGGCCGAAGTCGCTCGTGGCGAGGGTGGCTGGCCGCAGTGGCGCGGTCCCAATCGCGATGGCATCAGCCAGGAGACCGGCTTGCTGGATACTTGGCCGGAGAGCGGTCCGCCTATTGTTTGGAAAGCCAGCGAGCTGGGAGGTGGCTATTCGAGCGTCGCGGTTGTCGGCGATCGTGTCTTTACGATGGGCAAGTTCGGTGACGAGACGCGGCTTGTCGCGATCGGTGTGCAAGACGGAACGATTCAATGGAATACGGCGGTCGGTAGCGGCGACGCCCCGAACTGCACGCCAACGGTCGATGGTGACCTTGTCTTCGCGCTGTCGCACGCGGGCGACTTGCTCTGTGCGGAATCCGCCACGGGACGCGAAGTCTGGCGTAAGAACTTTCCTCGCGACTTCGGCGGCAAGATGATGTCGGGATGGGGCTACAGCGAGTCGCCCTTGGTCGATGGCGACAGTCTGATCGTCACGCCAGGAGCACAGGATGCCATGCTGGCTGCACTCGACAAGCGGACTGGCAATGTCATCTGGCGAGCCGCCATGCCTCCGAACGTCGGATCTGCTGGACAGGATGGTGCGGGTTACTCGTCGATCGTCGTCAGTCATGGAGCTGGTGTTAAACAGTACGTGCAACTTGTCGGACGCGGTGTGGTTAGTGTCGATGCCCGCAGCGGCAAGATGCTGTGGGGCTACAATCGCATTGCCAACGGAACGGCGAACGTGCCGACACCGATCGTGACGGGAGATTTTGTCTTGTGTTCAAGTGGCTACGGCGAGGGAGGCGCTGCGTTGTTGCGACTTGTCGGTTCGCGAGGACAAGTCGACGCGCAGGAAGTCTGGTACAAGAACTCGAACGATCTACAGAATCATCATGGCGGTATGATCTTGGTCGGAGACCATGTCTATATGGGGCACGGTCACAACAATGGGTTTCCCGTTTGCTTCGACCTGGAGAGCGGGCGTGATGCCTGGCGTCCCGGTCGTGGTCCGGGAACGGGTTCGGCGGCTGTCGTCTTTGCGGATGGTCACTTGTACTTCCGCTATGACAATGCCGTGATGGCGCTGATTGAAGCGACTCCGGCCAGTTACAACTTAAAAGGCTCATTCAAGATTGGCATTAAGAACGGCCAAAGTTGGCCTCATCCGGTTATCGCAGACGGTCGATTGTATCTCCGCGATCAGCACGAGATGCTCTGCTACGACATCCGTAAATAGCGAGCTCCTCCGAGAAGGAACCGTCGATGCTGTTCGCTCTGGCTTGGCAAGACCACGCGGTCATTGTGGCCTATTTGGCTGGCATGATCGCGTTCGGCGTCTATCTGTCGCGGCGGCAAAGCAACGACGAAGAATATTTCCTGGCCGGGCGGCAGATGCCCTGGTTTGCCGTCGGTGTGAGTGTCATTGCATCGCTACTGTCGAGTCTGACTTATCTCTCCGAGCCCGGCGAAGTCTGGCAGTCCGGCGTCACGCATATCTTCGGAAAAATGCTGGCAATTCCTTTCGAGATGATCATCGTGTGGGTGTTTTGTGTCCCGTTTATGATGCGATTTCACTATACGACAGCCTACGAGTATCTCGAACACCGCTTTGGATACTCGACACGCAAGCTTGGTGTTGTGCTTTTCGTCACGATGGTTGTGTTGTGGATGGGATTCGTCGTGCTGCTGTCTGCGAAAGCGTTGGCACGCGTCAGTGATCTCTCGGTCCCAGCGGCAGTAGTAACAGTCTTTGAGAAAGCGGGTATCTCGGAACCGGCGGCATCTGCCCAATTACTGCTCGTGATCGCGACGGTGGGCATGGTCGCGACGTGTTACACGATGCTTGGTGGATTGCGCGCGGTGATTTGGACAGACGTTGTTCAAGTCTTCCTGTTGATTGGCGGCGGGCTGCTTACGATCGGTTACATTGCCATTACGACCGGCACCTGGTTGCCGGATTGGTATCAGACGGCGAGTCGTCACTTGACGGATACGAATACGACCCATGCGTTGCCTCTATTCAGCTTCGATCCGTTCGTGCGCGCGACCGTTGTGACAGTCGCGTTTAACATGTGCATTTGGCACGTCTGTACGCACGTCGGAAATCAGATGACCGTCCAGCGATACTTCAGCACGAGCGACATCAAGTCCGCGCGGCGAAGCTTTGTGACGGGCTCGCTCTTTGGCGTAGGCATTAACCTCATGCTCGTCGTCGTGGGGCTGGCGGTGCTGTACTTTTACGTCGGCCAGAGAATTCCTTTGGACGGTGGCTTGAGTTCGACGAAACAGCAGAGTCTGATCTTTCCGACGTTCGCCGTCAGCCGGTTGCCGGTCGGCTGTGGCGGAGCGATTCTTGCGGCACTGTTGGCAGCGGCGATGTCGAGCATCGACTCCGGAATCAATTCGATCGCCACCGTCATCACGACCGAGCAGCGTGCCGCGGCACCCAGCCGGTCGCATGTCGGCAAGGCCAAGTGGATCACGCTGATTGCTGGAATGCTAATCACGCTCGCCGCGTATGGGCTTAGTTTCTTGCCGGATAAATGGGGCGTGGTCGATGCGATGCCCCGCACGTTTAATGCGATTACCGCGCCACTCGGCGGGCTGTTTCTCGTGGGGATGTTCTTGCCGCGAGTCGGAGAAAGAGCCGTGATCGCAGGCGTTATCGCCGGCATGGCGACAAGCATCGGCTTGGGCTACTTCGAGCAACTCGCACCACATCTGGCACCGTTCGGCTGGAATCTTTCCGATCGAACGCTCAGCTTTACCTGGATCATGCCCTGTTCTTTGACCGTGACATTCGTCGTCTCCTACCTGGTGAGTTTTGTCGAAGGCCCTGGCCTGCTTTGCCGCGACGGCTTGACTTGGCAAACTCGCAACGCTAAACCGAACGAGGAGATTGCCTAGCGCACGTGGCTCGCGTGCGAGATTTTGAGATTAAGTTCCGGCACACGATCCGAGCGCCACTATTGCCCAAAGGACGAACCATGTCAGACCTCGCCGACGAGATCCAAGCGAATGCGTTGGAAGCTCAGAGATTCTCTCGAAAGCACTTGGTGTTGGAACTCGATTTCTCCGAAGCCAGCGTCGACTTGATCGAAGCCAATGCCGACGACGTCGAGTATGCGATCAAAGGCGGCAAGTCGAAGGAAAACATCGACTTGCTGGTTCGCATCTGGGGCGCTTACATCGGTGAAGCGCTGAGAAAGCTGTGCGGAGGCGAATGGGCGAAAGTGGATGGGCAGATTTGCTTACGCTCCGAGAATGCCGCGACTTCGCCACACGATCAAGTCCGCAGCCGGATCGTCGAAGGCAGCAGGCACCATCTCGGCGATTACTTCCGCCGCATGAAGCAAGAATTGTAATCCCATTTCCCTGTAGGGTGGGCTGTGCCCACCGCAATTCGATTGGTGGGCACAGCCCACCCTACTAAAAGGAACACGCACGATGCGATTATGCCGATACAAGTTTCGCAATCAAACGCATGTGGGCTTCTATCAAGATGACCGCATCATTCCGCTGTCGTCTGTGGCCAAGGCTCACACCATCGCTACCAAGTCCACCACAGTGTTGCCGATCAGCGGCAGCGTCCTGCCTTTTCTTCCACCGGATGGCGAAGCCTTGGAAGCAACCCGTAAGCTGGCCGGTTTCATGGCGAGTGACGGATTTGAGTTGACGGAAGATATGACGCTCGCCCACGACCAGGTCGAGTTGCTCGTGCCGATCCCGCGACCCAACAAGTTGTTTCTCTTGGCTGGCAACTATGCGAAGCATATCGAAGAAGGTGGCGGTATCGCCGCGGAGCGTGCCGAAACGTTCCCGTATGTTTTCATGAAGCCACCGACTACGACGCTGACCGACCCCGGCAAACCGATCCTCATTCCAAAAGTCTCACCCGATCACGTCGATTGGGAACTGGAACTGGCCGTCATCATCGGACGCCGGGCCAAGGGGGTGAGCGAGGCCGATGCACTCAGCTATGTCGCGGGCTATACGGTGATCAACGATATCTCGAACCGCAAGTTCCGCCCCAACCCTGGTCGCAAAGAGCGCGAGAAGGATGGCTTCTTCGACTGGCTGCACGGCAAGTGGCACGACAGCTTCTGCCCCTGCGGACCCTGTGTCGTCACTCCTGACGAAATCCCCGATCCACAAAAGCTCAGCATGAAGCTGACTGTCAACGGCACCGTGCATCAAGATGCGTCAACCGCTCAGCAAATCTTCCCGGTTGCTGCGGTGATCGAGTTCATTTCCAGCTTCGTCACGCTCGAACCGGGCGACATCATCTCGACCGGCACTGCGGCGGGAGTCGGAAGCACGACCGGCGTCTATCTCAAGGCTGGTGACCAAGTCGAAGCCACGATTGCCGGAATCGGGACGCTGAAGTCGCCGGTGGCCAATTCGGCGGATTGAATCGTCTTTCGGCTGGAAGTGGCAGCCAGTTCATGGAGCGGCCGCCGGGCAGTAAATCGCCGCGACGATGTTACGACCGGTGAAAACCGATAATTCGCCGTTGGATTAGCAGGTCCGCACCACGATACCGAGAACGCCGTGTCTGGCAATTTGCCTGGGCTTGTCGATGTCGGACCCGTTCGCTCGAATGAGCAACTGGCACGCTTCGTCGAACTCGACCGCTGCATCGAAAGGATTTCATGGCGTTCAACGCTCCGTTTTACCGGTGGCGGCCGCACCCTTGGCACGGACTCGATCCCGGTAAAGACGCTCCGCACGTGGTGGAAGCGTTCATTGAAATCACTCCGTTCGATCTGATTAAGTTCGAAGTTGATAAGGTGACCGGGTATCTGCGAGTCGATCGTCCACAACGGGGCTCGTCTCAACCACCAGCGTTATATGGGTTCGTTCCGCAAACCTATTGTGGACGACGCGTTAGCGAACTCTCGCCGAAAGCCAAGCGGGGCGACGGTGATCCACTTGACATCTGTGTCATCACCGAGCGGCCCATCGCGCGATCCGAAATTATCTTGAAAGCCAAGGTGGTCGGCGGCCTTCAGGTCGTGGATGGCGACGAAGCGGACGACAAGATTATTTCCGTGATGGCAAACGACAACGTCTGGTCGCATATCAATGAAGTCACGGAGCTGCCGCAAGCGATTGTCGAGCGGCTGCACCATTACTTTGCGACTTACAAAAACATGCCCGACAAAAAAACGATTCTCACGATCGAAGGCATGTATGGCTCGGAGCACGCACGCAGTGTCGTCCAGGCATCGCTGGATGATTACGACGACGAATACGGTCGTTAGCCCAGTTTGCCAGCCCTGTCGTATATCCACCCGGCGCGATATCGTAGGGCGGTGAAGCCTGAGTACCTGCAAGGCGGCGGGCCAGGAATTGGAATTAGCGAGGCTGTCTGAGGGATTGTCATGGCGACCGAGAAAGTGC
>CAUJKL010001006.1 GCA_963204995.1 Planctomycetota bacterium
GCTCGCAGCATCGCGGCCAATAAAGTGGCGGACAAGGAGCTGAAGGACGACACGCCGCTCGTTGCCAATGCTCCCGAGTTGCCGGAAGAGCAAGCCAAATACCTGCCCGCACCGCCTTCGGAATACACGCCGCGAGATGTGCGGTTCAAGATGCCGAGCTTAACGCCGGAGCAGGTGAACCACTTTCTGGCGCATTACGCCCCGCCGGTGCTCGATCCGTTTGCCGGTGGCGGTTCGATCCCACTGGAGGCCCAGCGTCTGGGGCTGCGGGCCTACGCCAGCGACTTGAATCCAGTGGCGGTGCTGATCAACAAGGCATTGATCGAGATCCCGCCCAAGTTTGCGGGAATGCCGCCGGTCAATCCGAAATCTCAAATCGGAAATTTGAAATCTAAAATCTGGCAAGGTGCCGCCGGCCTGGCCGACGACGTGCGGTACTATGGCAAGTGGATGCGGGAGGAAGCGGAGCGACGCATCGGGCATCTGTATCCCAAGGTGAGAGTCACGCAGCAAATGGTAGACGAAGGACGGCCCGATTTGGAGCCGTATGTCGGGCAAGAGTTGACCGTCATCGCATGGCTCTGGGCGCGAACGGTCAAGTCGCCGAACCCGGCTCTGTCGGGAAAACACGTTCCTCTTGTGAAGGGATTCTGGCTAAGCAAGAAACCCGGGCAGGAAGCGTTCGTCAGACCCGTGATTCAAAGGGAGCAAGGCGCATATGAGTTCCATGTGGAAGATGGAAAACCGCAAGATGACTTTGATCCGAACAAAGGAACGGTGATTCGCAGCGGCGCAAGGTGCCTTATCTCCGATAGTCCAATCCCTTTCGACTACATCCGAACCGAAGGTAAGGCGGATCGGATGAAGCAACGGCTGATGGCGATTGTTTGTCTCGGCAATCGTGAGAGAGTCTACATCGACCCATTGCCCGACCACGAGAATCTCGCCCTGGGCGTTCAGCCTGATAACTTCCCGGTGACTGACCTTCCGGAGCAAGCATTGAGCTTTCGTGTGCAACTCTACGGGATGGACGAACACTGGAAGCTCTTCAGCTCCCGGCAGTTGATGGGCTTGACGCAACTATCCGATCTCGTCACCGAGGCAAAGAAGCAGTTACTTGTAGATTGCAATGGCCGCGTAGAAGAGGAAGACTATGCGCAAGCAGTCGCGACGTATCTTGCATTCGCGGTGGATAAATCAGCGGAATCAACGACGACTCTCTGCGCGTGGAGCCCTCTTCCATCGAAACTTCATGTCGTCGCGACATTTGGCCGACAGGCACTACCGATGGTCTGGGATTTTGCAGAAAGCAATCCCTTCTCTGATTCAGCCGGTAACATTCAAAGAATGGCGAATCTAACGTCAGAAGTCATCGAACGGCTGTTTGTGGATACTTCCTCTTGTGGAATCGCGCAACAATGTGACGCCACTGCGATCAATTTTGGCGACGACTCACCATTAATCTCCACTGACCCGCCCTACTACGACAATATTGGATACGCCGATCTGTCGGATTTCTTCTATATCTGGTTACGCCGGAGCTTGAATGGCGAGTATTCGACCCTCTTCGGCACAGTCTTGACTCCAAAGTCTGATGAGATTATTTCCACTCCATTTCGTCACGGCGGGGATGCATCACAGGCGAAAGCGTTCTTTGAGCAAAGACTCGGTCAGGCAATTGACGCTATGCGGCGAAACGGCGTTGACCGTTTTCCTCTGACTATCTTCTACGCATTTAAGCAATCTGAGAGTGAACTTGATGGAGTCGCTTCCACCGGTTGGGAAACGATGCTGACGGGAGTTATCGAAGCCGGGTTCGCGATAACAGGCACATGGCCTGTCCGCACGGAAAGGTCGGGCGGCTTTCGCAACAACAACCAGAATGCACTCGCATCGTCGATTGTTCTTGTTTGCCGCCCAAGAGGTGAAGACGCTTCAATAGTAACGCGGCGCGACTTTGCCAACGCGTTGCGAAAGGAGCTACCCGAAGCCATCAAACACCTACAATCCGGCAACGTGGCTCCCGTGGACCTGGCTCAGGCTTCGATCGGGCCGGGGATGGCGGTGTTTAGCCGCTACAACAAGGTCATCAACGCCGACGGCTCACCGATGTCCGTCCGCGAGGCGCTGCAGATGATCAATCAGATGCTGGACGAGTCGCTGGTCGAGCAGGAGTCGGACTTCGACACCGAGACTCGCTTTGCCCTCCGCTGGTTCGAGCAATTCGGCGTGAAGGAAGGTCCCTTCGGTGATGCGGAAACGCTGGCCAAGGCGATGGCTGTGGCCGTCAACGGCATCGTCGAGGCGGGGATCGTCAGCAGCAAGTCTGGCAAAGTGCGGCTACTGAAACGCACGGAACTCGCCGCCGACTGGAATCCCGCGTCCGACAAACGGCTGACCATGTGGGAATCCACGCAACACCTGATTCGCGCTCTCGAAGAAGATGGCGAGACCGGTGCGGCCGACCTGCTGGCAAAACTGATCGCACACAAAGGAAGCGCTTACGCCGAAAGTGTGCGCGAACTCAGCTACCGACTTTACCAAACTTGTGACCGAACAAAGCGTGCCGAAGAGGCACTCAGCTACAATGGTTTGGTCGTCAGCTGGCCGGAGGTCGCAAAGTTGTGCCGTGAACGGACCAAGGCGGGACCGAGATCGACGCAGCAAACCATCTTTGATTCTTAATCGAGTTTCCGGATAGAGAGATGCCCGAATTATCTGTCGAAGAGCGGCTCGCACGGCTGGAACGCGAG
This sequence comes from Planctomycetota bacterium, assembly GCA_963204995.1. Taxonomy (GTDB): domain Bacteria; phylum Planctomycetota; class Planctomycetia; order Pirellulales; family Pirellulaceae. The sequence continues at coordinate 2,754 of CAUJKL010001006.1, forward strand.
GTGGCGCGGCTGAAACTGAAAGTGAAGATGCTTCACCCGAAGAAGGACTGGATTACTGCGATCACCGGAACAGCGAAGGACGATCCCGATTACGAAGAGATCTTGCGGCTTGGCAAGGAAATCCGTGACGCCGATCGTTTGGACGAAGATCAAACACGGGAACCGAATGGCTGAATTTCCTGGAGGAATACGATGAAAACAATCCATGCCATCTACGAAAACGGAGTCTTTCGGCCCGTTGACGCAGTTGAGTTGCCAGAGAATTGTAAAGTCGAATTTGAACCACGCATCGTCGAGGCCGCGGATGGCAGGCCGGATCTTGACGATGTTTACGAGGTACTCGGCAAGCGATTCGACTCCCGCCAATCGGATGTCGCGGAGCAGCATGATGAGCACCAGCCATGAATGCAGTCTTTCTCGACACGGTTGGATTGCTTGCTTTGTGGGATATCGCCGATCAATGGCACATGCCTGCCGAGGAAGCGTTCGCGGAGATCGTCGCTGACCGCCGTCCGTTGATTACCACCACTTTCGTCCTGCTCGAGTGTGGCAACGCCGCCGCTCGCCGTCCTTATCGCGCGGAGGTTGTTCGCTTGAAGCAACTGTTGATGGCACGCGATGAACTGCTGATTCCAATGGATGATGACATCTCACAGGCATGGCGCGACTACGAACAGGGACAAGCCGGCGACGCAGGGATTGTGGATCACGTTTCGTTCGCTGTGATGCAGCGTTTGAACATCCGCCAGGCTTTTACGAATGACAAACACTTTGAAGCTGCGGGTTTCGAGATTCTCTTTTGAGTCGCAGGCTCTGGAAGAACTATGGCAAAAAGCAATCGAGAAAAAATTGGCGAGGCAATCACGCTGTTCAAGACCGGCATCCAGCCGTTTGTCGAACGCGAGTTGCAGGCGCACTTTGGCGCTGACTGGAAACGGCAAGCGGCAGAGAATCTGCGATTCGATCCGGGCGTTGACTGGGATACTTGGGCCTATCTGGCCGTGATGTGGGAGCATTGGAACGTCGTGTTCCGCAACACGCTCGGACATGCCGAACGGAGCATCGTCTCGGAGTTGCGCGACGTCCGCAACAAATGGGCTCACGAGAAAACCTTCTCGTCCGACGATACTTACCGGGCGATGGACAGCATGGAGCGTCTGTTGGAAGCCGTCTCGGCTGGCGACGTGGCCCTGGCCATCAACCAACAGAAGATGGAGATCATGCGGCTGAAGCTGGCCGAGCAGACTCGACATGACGCCAAGCGCCGAGCCGCCGGAGCGACCGAAGGAAGTCCCGCCAGCGGTCTACCCTCATGGCGTGACATCATCGAGCCGCACGATGACGTGGCTTCCGGCAACTATCAGCAGGCCGAGTTTGCGGCCGACCTCAATCAGGTTTATACGAATCGAGCTTCCGCCGAGTACGGAGATCCCGTCGAGTTCTTTCGCCGCACCTATTTGACGCAAGGGCTGCGAGACCTGCTGACCAACTCACTGAAGCGGCTTGTGCAGGGTAAAGGCGATCCGGTGGTCGCTTTGCAAACCAACTTCGGTGGTGGCAAGACGCACTCGATGTTGGCGTTGTTTCATTTGTTTTCCGGCACTCCGATCAACCAGCTTCCCAACGTGGATGATCTGATTTCCGCGTTGGGAATTGGCGAACTTCCCAAAGTGAAACGCAGCGTGCTGGTCGGACAGTACCTGTCGCCCGGTGAAATTCACAAGATGCCGGACGGAACCAAAGTGAAAACCCTCTGGGGCGAAATGGCGTGGCAGCTCGCCGGAAAGAAGGGTTACGAGCTGGTGCGTCAGGCCGATGAAAGCAGCACGAACCCCGGACGCTCGCTGATCAAGTTGTTCGACATGGCTGGCCCGTGCCTGATCCTGATTGACGAATGGATCGCCTATGCCCGTCAGCTCTATGAAAAACATGATCTGCCAGCCGGAAGTTTCGACACGCAATTCACGTTCGCTCAGGCACTGACCGAAGCGGCGGCCGATTCAAAGAACACGTTCGTTGTGTTGAGCGTTCCGTCATCTGACATTGAGCTGGGTGGCACGGCTGGTAAGGAAGCACTCAACCGACTGGAAAACGTAGTGGCTCGCAAAGAGGCTACATGGCAGCCGGCCAGTAGCGAAGAAGGTTTTGAAATTGTTCGCCGTCGCTTGTTCAAGCCGATCGCGTCCGAAGACCTGTTCCGTCAGCGGGATACCGTCGTGCGAGCGTTCATCGAAACGTATCGAGCGGGCGGCAAGGACTTTCCCACCGATGCCAGCTCCGCCGACTACGAAAAGCGGATGAAGTCGGCGTTCCCAATTCACCCGGACCTGTTCGACCGGCTCTACACCGAATGGTCGACGCTTGATCGCTTTCAACGCACTCGTGGTGTCCTGCGTTTGATGGCCGCCGTGATTCACGAGCTGTGGGAACAGGGCGATCAGAATCTGATGATCCTGCCGGGTATGTTGCCGCTGCATCAACCGGCCGTAACGAAAGAGTTAATTCGTTATCTGGAGCCATCGTGGCCAGTGATCGTGGAAGCCGACGTGGACGGCGCGGATTCCACGCCGCTTTCGATCGACCGCGAAAACTCGAATCTCGGTCGCTTCTCGGCAACTCGCCGCGTCGCCCGGACCTTGTTCCTCGGTACGGCACCGATGCGAGGAACGGCCAATCGGGGCAAAGACATCCGCCAGATCAATCTCGGCTGCGTCCAACCCGGTGAAAGCACGGCGACGTTCGGTGATTCTCTACGGCGATTGCAGAACAAAGCTCGCTATTTGCATACCGACGGCGAATGCACCTTTTACGATCCTGCTCAGAACATCAGTCGTGACGCCGAATCACGCAAAGAGGATTTCAGCAACGACGCCGTGTACGAACGGATTTCCAAGCTGATCAAAACCACCGAGAAGGACAAGGCGGACTTCGAGCGAGTCCATCCGTGTCCGTCTGCGCCATCGGAGGTTGTCGACGAACCGTCCGCCCGGCTCGTTATCCTGCCACCTGCCGAAACGCACACATCGGCCAGCACTGATTCACGTGCCGTCACACAGGCCGAGGCGTATCTCAACTCCCGTGGTTCCGGACCTCGCATCTATCGGAACATGCTGGTCTTCGCGGCACCGGATCACACGCGGTTGACGGAATTAGAGGATGCCGTTCGCTGGAGCATGGCGTGGGACGCCATCTACACGAAGCGGGAAGAGCTGGACCTGAATCAATCACAGATCCGAACCGCCGATGCCAAGCGGAAAGAGTGGGAAGGCGTCATCGGGCAACGTCTCAGCGAAACGTATTGCTGGCTGATCGTGCCGACGCAACTCAAATCCAGCGAACCGGTCAGCTACGAGGCATTCCGCCTTCGCGGTTCCGATTCGATTGCCGAGCGAGCATCAAAGAAACTCGCCGACCAGGGAGCGTTGGTCACTGTCTACGGCAGCAACCTGCTGCGGATGGTACTCGACGACATCCCGCTTTGGCGAGGCAATCACGTGTTGGTCAAGCAACTGTGCGAAGACTTCGCCCAGTATCTGTACCTGCCACGCTTGAAGAACGATCGCGTTGTTATTGCGTCGATCGAACTGGGAATCTCGATGTTGATGTGGGCAGACGACGGATTCGCCTACGCCCAAGATTTTGATGCCGACCGGAACCGGTACATCGGTCTCACCGCTGGCCGCAATGCGCGAGTCATCGCCGACCACACAAGCCTGGTCGTCAAACCCAGCATCGCAACCGCTCAACTTGCCGCCGCTGCGGCTGCCGCGACAGGCACCGCAACCGGCACAACAACACCGGGCTCCGGTCCAGATTCCGGCGGTGCGACTGGCACGACAATTACCGGCGGCACAGATCCAATCGAACCACCACCAGCCAAGCCCCGGCGTTTCTACGGCACGGTAACCCTCGACTCCACGCGTCTCGGCCGAGACGCCGGCCGCATCGCCGAAGAAGTCCTCAGTCACTTGGCCAGCCTTCAAGGAGCCAAAGCCGAAGTTACCTTGGACATCGAAGTTCGCATTCCCGACGGAGTGCCCGATAACGTCGTTCGAACCGTCACAGAGAATTGCCGCACGCTGAAATTCGGTTCTCAGGGATTTGAAGACGCGTAACACCTCACGTTCACGATCGCATGAACCATGCATGGCCGTTTCGAACATTCTTCAGACGCAACACAGAATGCGGGAAATGAAGCTTGGAGTTGCGGTCTTATCCTGCCGCTGAGCGGGAGCGCGGCAGACTGGGGAGCACACTGAAATAGACCCGCTGCCCGAAGT
>CAUJKL010001007.1 GCA_963204995.1 Planctomycetota bacterium
CCAGTCGGTAGGGGAACCGGGTGTAGGCGGCTGAGTCGCTCGGATTTCAGAAATACGCATCGCTTCACGATCTGGAGAAGGATTATCGTCTTGTGTGGCAGAGAATATAGCATGGCTGCCCTCCACAGACGACCGTTCGCCTTTCGCGGCCGCTGCAGCCCGACTGGTCCGGGCCGGAACACTTCGTGCTGAGTTATGAGAACGAGCTTGAGACACGCATGCAAGCAATAGGCACGAGCGTAATCACGGTGGCGAGGATCAGACCGTTGACGAGCCAATTCCGGTGACGTAGGGTTCCGAGTAGCAACAGATTCCAAGGGCAGGAAACGCAGATCATAGCGATCGTGCAACATCTGAGGCGTATGCCGAATACGCGGGAGCATGGGCGGAAGGTATGGGGGCGACCGAATCGCATCGACAGACTTCGCTCACACTGCCGACCGGGTTCACGCTGGTCGAGCTAGTGATCGTCGTGTTGATTCTCGGGATTCTCGGCACCATCGCCGCCGCCAAAGCCACGTACTCTTACGAGGATTCGATCCGAGTCACGCTTCAGGCGAATTTAGATACGATCAACGACGCCATCGACGTCAGACGAGGCAAGTCTTTTCCGGCGACCATCGACCCGACATGGTTCCGTGGGCGTAAACTGCCACGACATCCGCAGGCCGCAGCCAGCGTGAGTGCCGTGCAGGTTGCGACCGACATCGCTCTGTTTGATCCAGCCCACAAAGTGCTCTCCGGGACGCTTGCGCCGTACTGGTACAACTCGGCGAATGGTGAGGTTCGCGTGCGAGTCGGAGTTGTGGGTATCGAAGCAGAGACCTTAGAGTTTTACAACGCGGTGAACGGAACGAACGTGACGTCACTTGGAAACTACGTGGCAGGAACCAAAGCAGCGAGCGGAGAACCCATCAGGTGATCTGGCTTTGCAATCCTAGATCGGGCTCACGGCTGTTCGGTGCGATACTCCTGGCACACTTCCTGTTTGTCTGTGCTGTGAAAGTATTGCACGGAACCACCTGGCATCTGCTTTGGTTTTGTCATATCTCGCTTGCGATTGCCGCCCTCGGATTCCTGACGCAGTCCAAGTTGCTCAAGGCGACCGCATTAACGAACGTCTTTGTGTTGCACTCGTTGTGGATTTTCGACTTTACGTACGGTTATGCGACTGGCAATTTCCCCTTGGCGTTCACCGCCGACGCGAGAGATGTCGATCTTTGGAATTGGCTCGCCAGCCTGCATCATCTCTACGTACTCCCCTTGCTGCTCTGGTCTTTCTGGCGTGAGCGCGAGTATCCGCGCGAAACATGGCTGATTTCGGCAACGGTCTTCGTCGTGGTGATGCTGGCCAGCAGGAGCCTGTTGTGGCCGGCTCAGAACGTGAATTACTCGTACTTCATTCCCGAGTCGCTGCATCTTTATGGGATGTCGACGCTAAACCAGTTACCGGACGAACTCTACCTTCTCGGAGTACACGGCATCGTAAATCTGATCGCCTTCTTTCCGGCGACCATCGTGTTGACTGCACTCAGCCGCCTGTTGCGTTCGGCGGACAACGCCACATTCACGGTCGCGCCTCCCGCGTCCGTGTAGTTCTCGCCGCAACGACGCCTCATTGTGGGGCTATCTAGTCGTCGATTGTCCGCAGTATTATGGAGCATGCTTCGCTACCGAGGTGGTGGGTGGCTGTGGCGGAGTCTTCGACGCCACGGCTGATTGGAGTTCACGGTAAGCCGGGGCTTCGCGGACTCAGCCTCAGCCACCTCGCTCCATGAAGTTATTTCCTGGACGAACCATGCTTCGCTACCGAGGTGGAAGATGCGACAAGGTTCCAACAGCAAGATCAATAACCATGAGCGTGTACGATAGTCTCGGCGTTCCGGCGATTATTAACGCCTCCGGCCCGGTAACACGACTCGGCGGTTCCGCCATGTCGGAGACGGTCCTCGATGCTTTTCAAGACGCGGCTCGCGAATGGGTGCCACTTGAACAATTGCAAGCCGCCGCTTCGAAGATGATGGCCCAGGTCACTGGTGCCGAAGCCGGGCTCGTCACGAGCGGCGCAGCCGCTTCTTTAACGCTCGGAGCCGCTGCCATCATCGCCGGCTACGATCTGTCTCGCATGGAACAATTGCCACATACCGAGAAGTTTCCTCATGAGTTCGTTGTCGCACGCGACCAGCGTAGCGGCTATGACCACGCAGTTCGCGCGGCGGGAGCAAAACTCGTCGAAGTCGGCTTTAATGAAGTCGTCGCTGGTGCAGGCGTTCGACGGACAGAGGCTTGGGAATACGAAGCTGCTTTCTGTGAACAGACAGCAGGCGTGTTATACGTCTACACGCGAGATTCACAACCTGCGCTCGAAGCCGTCGTCGAAGTGGCGCATCGTCACGACCTGCCGGTACTCGTTGATGCCGCCGGCGAGTTGCCGCCACGAGCGAATCTCATGCTGCCGGGAATGACGAAAGCCGATTTGGTTGCGTTCAGTGGCGGCAAGGCAATTCGCGGACCGCAATCGACGGGCCTGCTCTGTGGCCAGCAAGATCTGATCGCTTCTGCCGCTCTTCAGATGCTCGACCTGGACGACCACTGGGAACTTTGGGAGCCACCTGCCGAGTTCATCGATCGCCGTAAACTCAAAGGCATGCCCCGTCACGGAATCGGTCGCTCGATGAAGGTTTCGAAGGAAGAGATTGTGGCCTTAGTGACGGCCTTGGCGATTTTCGCCAGTCAAGATCCGACGGAAGCGAATGATACACATCGAGAGCATCTCCAGTTGATTGCCGAGGCCATCGAAGGGCCGACGGTTCGATGTGAAGTGCTCGACCCTTCCGATCACGAATGCGTCCCGCTGCTGGAAATCTCGCTCGTGGCAGCGGATGCCGTGGAGATTTGCCGCGGCCTGAGAAAGGGAACGCCTCCGATCTACGTCGGACACGGCAAACTTTCCGCAGGCAAGCTCGTGATCAATCCGATGTGCCTCGACAGTCATGCCGCGGATACGATTGCCGACCGGCTTCGTAAGGAACTGAAGGGATCCACGCAACGCTAGCACGTCATCTTTTTTTTGCTGCCTAAGTTCCAGTTTTGCACTTTTTGGAGTGCGACGATTCATCGCCGCTTTGGTATTTTTCGACTTGGCGCCAATTATTCGCTATCCAATGTAAGTTGCGGTGATGCTGAAAAAGTGCTTCGCACTGGAGAGCAAAGCGGTG
>CAUJKL010001008.1 GCA_963204995.1 Planctomycetota bacterium
CACGGACCCGTCTGGCAACACTTCCGAATTCGCAGTCAATGTGGCCGCGACTGCTCCGAACATGGCACCGTCGCTGGACCTCGACGCGGACAACAGTTCCGGTGCAACGGGCAATAACTTTCAAACAACATTCACCGAGAATCTCGGTCCCGTTCTGATCGTCGACAGTGACGCCACGCTGACCGATCCCGATTCGCTTACTCTCGCGTCGGCGACGATTCAGATTACAAACGTCACTGACGCGGCGGCAGAAATCTTGACAGCCAACACGGTCGGCACCACGATCACGGCGAACTTCAATATCAACACCGCAACGCTGACGCTGACGGGTATCGACACGGTTGCACATTATCAGCAAGTCCTGCGAACCGTGCAGTACAATCACACGTCCGAGAATCCGACCGTAGGCGTACGACTCGTCACCTTCACGGTTGGCGATAGCGCGGATTCTGTGCAAGGCGTCACTGCTTCGGTGACCGTCAACGCGATTAACGATGCCCCAGTCATCGCCGGTCCCGGTGCCCGGACAACGCTGATCGATCAACCGCTGGTCTTCAGCAGTAGCTATGGCAGCTTACTAACGATCAGCGATCCCGACAGTGGAAACAATGCCGTTCGAGTGACCATTGTGACCACGAACGGAAGCTTTTCCTTGGCTGGCACCGCGGGACTGTCGTTCAGCGTCGGGGACGGCACGCTGGACAGCACCATGACGTTCACGGGTGTCGTGAGCGACATCAACAACGCCCTGGCCGGCTCGCAGTATGTGTCGGGCAACGGTTATGTGGGGACAGCCGAAGTTCGACTCGCGGTTTTCGATCTGGGCAGCCTTGGCAGCGGTGGACCAAAGACCGATTTACACGATGTGAATATCACGGTTGCCAGCGCGAGTGACCTTGCTGCCGTACCGGAGTTTCTGGCGAACGTCGATCAAACGATGTCTGCACAAGCTACCAGTAACGAAATGCGCGGCAGCGCTCGTGCGATTGCGGCCGCGCCGAATGGCAACTATGTCGTGGTGTGGACCGACGGATTTGGAACGGACTCGAGCGTCAACGGCCAGCGATACAATCGCTTCGGGGAACCGCAAGGGGCCAACTTCCAAATCAATCAGACGACGTTGGATGACCAGCACTGGGCGTCTGTCGATGTTGCCGACAACGGTGACTTTGTCGTCGTGTGGGCCAGCAAGAACCAGGATGGAACGCCGAGCAGCATCTACGTGCGCAGGTATTCGGCCGATGGCAGTCCGGTGAGCGGCGAGATTCTCGTCAATACGCACACTACAGGAAGCCAGCGAGCCCCAGCCATCAGCGTGGCGGCGGACGGTTCCTTCGTGGTGACGTGGGAAGGCGAAGGCGCGAGTGGCTTGGGCGTTTACGCTCGGCGATTCACGTCCGTCGGCGTGGGTATCGGATCCGAGTTCCAGGTCAATACGTCGGCGTTCACGGCGAGTGTTCAAGGTGAACCAGCCATCGCTTCGGCAGATAATGGTCGATTCGTCGTAACTTGGGACGATGGAGTTGGCATCCGGGCTCGTGTCTACGACCAGAACGGCAACTCGGTGTCGGGCGAATTCACGGTCCACGCGCAATCGTCCGCCGGCGAAAGTGCCGTCGCGATGGACACCAACGGAAACTTTGTCGTTGTGTGGCGCGAAACGAATGGCGAACGGGACGTCTTCTATCGGCAATTCAATTCGCTCGGCAATCCATTGGCGGCCACGATGCAGTTGAATACGACCACTGCCAATACGCAAACGAACCCTTCCGTCGCACTCGATGCCGCTGGCAATTTTGTCGCCACATGGGAGGGCCGTGGGCCGGGTGATACAGATGGCGTCTTCTATCGCCGATTTACCTCAGCAGGTATTGCGCTGGATATGGCAGAGGTTCTCGTCAATCAGACAACTGCCGGGACGCAGAATCAGAGCTCCGTCGCAGTCCAGGACGTGAACAACTTCGCCGTCGTGTGGACGGGTAACGGTCCCGGCGATGCTGATGGCGTCTTCGTACGTCAGTTCGGAACCGCAAACCGCCCGCCGCAGAATACCGTCCCCGGATCGCAAACGATCAATGAAGATACGGAACTCACCTTTCAAGCTTCGACCAGCAACCGCTTGTCGGTTGCCGATACCGATGCTGGTTCCAGCCCGATTCAAGTGACGCTGACCGCTACCAATGGCACCGTCTCGCTGCTGTCGACGGCGGGATTGGTGTTCTCGATGGGAGATGGAAACGCGGCCCCGGTACAGCAGTTCACGGGCACGTTGACAAATATCAACACCGCACTGGCCCAAGTCAAATACGTGCCGAACGAGAACTTCTATGGAAGTGCGCAACTCCAGATCGTGACCGATGATCTCGGCAACACAGGAACGGGAGGTCCGCAAGTCGACGTCGATACCGTCGCCATCACCGTGAGCGCCGTGAATGACGCACCTGTGGCCGCGAACGATCCGAACTACATGACCGCAGAAGACACGACACTGAACGTGAACGCCGCTGCGGGTGTGCTGGCCAACGATTCGGATGTGGATGGGCCGGCATTACAGGCCGTTCTCGTCACCACCACGACCAACGGCAGCCTGACGCTGAATGCGAATGGTTCGTTCGTCTACGTTCCAACCGCCAACTACTTCGGCACGGATTCCTTCACTTACAAAGCCAGCGATGGTTCGCTCGACTCGACCGTCGCGACGGCGACGATCACTGTGAGTAGCGTCAACGACGCACCCGTCGCTGTCGGTGATCCAAACTACGCGCTCGCGGAAGATGCGACACTCACTGTGAACGCTGCGTCAGGAGTGCTGGCCAACGATTCCGACGTGGATGGCCCCGCGTTGCAGGCGATGCTCGTCACCACCACGACCAACGGCAACCTGACGCTGAACGCTGACGGCTCGTTCGTCTATACACCCGCTGCGGACTTCTTTGGCAAGGACACATTCCGGTACAAGGTCAGCGATGGCTCGCTCGACTCGAACATC
>CAUJKL010001009.1 GCA_963204995.1 Planctomycetota bacterium
GTATCGTGATGGCGCGTACTCTTCGAGGTTACTTCGAAGACAACATTCGGCACTCGCAACTCTTCCCAGAGTTTATAGGTGCGTCGCGGCCCCGGGTCGCAATCCAGTACCACAAAGTCATCTGGCACGACATACCGGCCAGGATCGCCCTCGACATAATAGAGCAGAAGATCACTGCCGATGTAGACCTGTTCTGTGCGATACCGCTGCTTCAGCACCTCGTAGATATAGATCATCCACTGCCGGTGAAGCTCCGTTTCTCCCATCGGCTCACCATCCGATTCCGGATACTCGATTTCGATTCCTGGTTTAAGTTGCACAAAATTCATCGAAGTCTCCCGGCGACAGCGGCCGAAATCAGCTCGCCCGACGCTCGCCATTATTCTCCATGACAGACCGATTCAGGTCAAGCGAACGCCGCTCGCGGAAGCAACCCGGCGCTAAGCCGAGGCTGGCTTAGCATCGATTCTCGGCAGCCTCGTTCGTGCCAACCAGACGACCACGCAGGTGGCCAGCACGACGACACTCACCAGTTGCGAGATAGTCAGTGTCGTGTCGGGTTGGCCGGACTCGTCCGTGCGAATTGTCGCCGCGACTGCGACGGGAGCGTTTCCCATTTGTAGGACGCGATCCGAGAACACTTAGGATCGTCCAGAAAATAACTTCATGGACTGGGGTGGCTGGGGTTGAGGCTCTGCGAAACCCCGGCGCACTGGGACAGATCCTGTGTCCCGCGAAGCATTGCAAATCAAAACTCGCCTTGCGTTCCAGGCCGTGGCGTCGCAAAGCCTCCGTCACAGCCACCCACAGTTCACTTACTCTTCTTCTGCTTTGGGAAACAGATTTGAATCAAGTTGTTTTCTAGGTTTTCGATCCAACCGATTATTCCAGAAGAAGGGAGTACTGGGACTACATTAATGACTTCGGCATCTGCGAACTTTTTGAAGGTCTTCGCGTCCTTCTGTTGCTTTTCTAGAATCCTATTTACCGTACTAGATGGAATGTCGTCCAGTTGCATTCCTGGATGTGTTCTCAACCAGTTAGAAAAATCCCCTCCTCCAGCATTTGTCGTATATCCAGGGATAAACCTGAGGAGCTTCTCGCGGCCAACTCTCGCACTTTCTATTTTTTCTTTGGTGTAATACTTTTGTTCCAAACCAAATGGATCGACGTAAAGCATAGGCATATTCGCTACGTATCGGTAAGAAGTTGTGTCACCTACCTTCACACGAAGTGGATCCTCGCTCAAAAACCTTCCGATGTTGGCGTCGTAGTAACGGGCGCGGTAGTAGAAGAGGCCGGTTTCAGGATCGAATTCACGACCGGTGAACAGGTAACGTGAGCTGGTGGACGGATCGGATTGGCTGAGCACGTTGCCGAACGAATCGTATTGGATGTGGTTCAGGATCATGCCGTTGTCGCTGAGGATGTCGCGCACCGTGCCGAGATGATCGGTCAGCAGCCATTGCGTTTGGCCGACATTGACCAACTCTTGAGCCAGCACCTGATCAACGCCCGAACCGAGCAAATAGCGATGCGTTAGTTGCGGTTGCTCAACGGTACCGGAACCATCGGCATCCGCAACGTCCAACAAAACGTTTTCGCGATCGTAAACGAAATGCGTCGTCTGCACGAAGTTGGCTCCCGCGCCGTCGGCCGTCTTGGCGATACGACGATCCAAGGCGTCGTAAGTGTAACGTACGTCTTGTGTGATGATGCCGCCGGATGAAAAGTCGGTAACACTCACCAAACGATTGCGGTGATCGTATCTCATTTCGCGGAAATCGCCCGTGGAAATATTAGTCCGCCTAACAAGGTTGCCTTCGGCGTCGTACTCGTAATCAAATGTGCCGTCAGACAGCAATCGATTCGCTGGCCCGGTGACGTAGCCGGCGCCATGCAAATGGCTGTCGATACGATTGCCGTTGGCATCGTAAGTGTAACTTTCGTCGCCGCGCGGATCGGCAGCATCCCGGTCGGCACCCGTTAGTTGATCGCGATCGTCGTACGCGTAGTCGGTGCGGCCGTCGACATCCGTAATGGCCGTGATGCGGCTGGCTGGGTCATACTCGAAGTCGTAGAACGCGATCGCCGCATCGGTTGCGTCGGTATGATCGAGACTGGTCAGCCGATTCAGCCCGTCGTACTGGTAATCTGATCGCGCGACCAGATTGCTACGAGCCAAATCCGAATAGCGACTGATTTGAACGAATTGACCAAGCTCGTTGTAGACCATGTCGACCAGCTTGTCGTTGGTCCCGCCGCCCGATTGCTGGACGCTCGACATCCGATTCAGCGCGTCATACTGATAAGCCGTCGTGGCCCCAGCGATGCTGTCGATGGTCTCCGACTCGCTGAGCACATTGCCCACGTCGTCGTAGGTGTAGTCGAGCACCACGTTCGGCAACCCGCTGGCGGCAAGCGTTCCCGCATTATCGACCGAAGTCACACGATTGCGAGCGTCGTAGGCAAACGCCAGGCTGCTGAAATCGTCCACCACCGAGAGCAAATTGCTCACCTTGTCGTAGGCGTAATCGATCGTGTTGGCGACACTCCCGTCCGCTTTGATCCACATTTCCGTTGTCGGTCGGTTAACGTCGTCGTACGCGAACTCCGTTGTGCGACCGTCGCGATCGACCTGGCGAATCAGGTTGTCGACGGCGTCGTACGAATACCGCGTTACCGCACCCAACGGATCCGATTCGCGAGTCAACCGATCGCGACCGTCGTAGGTGAAGGTGGTAGCGTTGCCGTTCGGATCGGTCAGCGAAATAAGATTATTGTCTGCATCGTACTGGAACGTGGTCGCGCCTCCGTCCGGGTCGAGCGTTTCCACGCGGCGATCACGGGCATCATATCGATAGCGGCTTGTGTTGCCGTTAGGGTCGACTGCCGTAACGATGTTTCCGTTGTGGTCGTAGCTCAACCTTGTCTCATGATCGAGTTCATCGCGGCTGAGCACCAGGCGATCGAGGGCCTCGTACTGGTTGATCGTCGTGCTGCCGGCTGCATCGGACGTCTCGATCAGATTGCCGCGGGCATCATAAGAGAACGTGGTTAGAGGCGCAGTCAGAGGCCCTGTGCCGTCCGGGTCTGCCTCCGTTATTTGTGTCAGCCGATTCAATTCATCGTACTGGAATTCCGTCCGGTTGCCATTCTCATCGACGATCGCTGTCTGATTGCCTGCCGCGTCGTATGCGAACGACTGAGACGCCTCGTCCGCCGTGCCCACGGCAAAGGTAACCGAGCTAACCAACCCCTCGAGAGTGTAGTCAAAGTCGGTCAGCCGGCCCTGCGGGTCGGTGATTGTGTCAACCAGACCTTGCGGCGTGTAAGTGAACGTCGTGAGCAGATCGTCCGTCTCGCCGTTGCTCGCGTCATCAACTTGTCCGATTACTTCTCGCATCGCCAGACGATTGCCGTTGACCGGATCAACTTCGTACAGCGTCGCGTGTCCCAGTTCATCAACGCTGGAAGTCAATTGATTGAACGTCGGATCGTAGGTGAAAGTCTGCGGCTGACCGAGCGATTCATAAAACGATTTATCCAGCTTTGCATAGGAAATTCGGTAGTTGCCGGTCGAGTTCCCGTTTGCCGCTCGGAGCCTGATGCGGTAGTCGCCCGGAACCGTTACATCGACGATGTCCAAGACGAATCTTCTCCCCGTTTCGGTTGCTACGCTGTTTCCGGCCGGATCGCTAATCGTTACTTCGATCTGGTAGGAAGCAGACACGGACAGCAACAAGTCGCCGCCCGCAGCCAGTTCAATCAGCAGTTCATCTTCTTCGCCTGCCGTTTGGAGTTGGCCATCGTAGCGATTGCCAGGGGCAAGCATTTCAGCGGGCATTTCGGTGGGGGCGGGTTCGTTGACGGCAAGAGAAGCGATGTCGGTGATGGTTGTAGCAGTTTCCGCGGACAACGTACGTCCAGTTTCTATTACGGCTCGTGCAGTTTCTATTACGCTGGTCGGAGTGTCCGCAGGAGCTGTTAAAGCGGCTTCAGTAATCTCGCGCGGGTCCGCTTCCGTGACCGTTCTCGTTCCGGAGCCGCTTCCATTGATCGTTCCGACAATGGTGTAATTGCCGGTTTCGGCGCCGTTGGCTGCGCGAACGACGACTGTGTACGTCCCTGGTGCGACGAGATTGCTGAGCGTGAAAGCGTGGCCGGAACCGGTGGTCGCCTCGTCGAGGCGCGTGCCATCGGGCGCGTACACAATGCCTTGCAGGTAGTTGAAGAAAGCGGCGTCCTGGAAGTTGACGAGCAGCTCATCGCCGGCCTGAGCATCGATGGTGAACGAATCGATGTCGCCATTAGTCAGGCCTGCGGCGACCGTTTCGCCGCTGGCTAAATCGACGTTGTCGGCCTCAGCTGTAGAGTCGATCACGGTCGCGGTCAGGTTGTAGTTGCCCGTCTCGTTGCCGTAGGCCGCTCGAACGACGATGGTGTATTTTCCACTTGAGGCGAGATTACTGAATGTGAAAGCGTGGCCGTAACCGGTGGTCGCATCGTCGAGTCGCGTGCCATCGGGCGCGTACACGATGCCTTGCAGGTTGTTGAAGAAAGCGGCGTCCTGAAAGTTGACGAGCAACTCATCGCCGGCCTGAGCGTCGATGGTGAACGAATCGATGTCGCCGATGGTAAGGCCTGCGGCGACCGTTTCGCCGCTGACCAAATCGACGTTATCGGCCTCAAGTTCGGCGTCGATCACGGTTGCCGTCAGATTGTAGTTGCCCGTCTCGTCGCCGTTGGCTGCTCGAACGACGACCGTGTAGGTTCCACTTGACGCGAGATTGCTGAGCGTGAAAGCGTGGCCGGAACCGGTGGTCGCCTCGTCGAGGCGCGTGCCATCGGGCGCGTACACAATGCCTTGCAGGTAGTTGAAGCCGCCAGCTTCCTGGAAGTTAACGAGTAGTTCATCACCGGCCTCCGCATCGAGCGTGTAAACATCGACGTCTGCCGTCAGACCGCCAGACGTGCCGCCGCCATCGAGGCTCGCCGTTACCGTCTCACCGCTGCGAAGTCGCGTGACAGAACCGGCCGATTCGCCCGCAGGAAGACCGATTGAAATCACATTGCCGAATTCGTCGTACTCGAAAATAGTTGCGTAGCCGCGGGCGTCCGTCGATCTGACAACCAGATTCGACTCGTTGCGAGCGATAGTCGGCAGATCGCCAAGACTGTCGGCGCGAGAAACGGCTTGGCCTTGCTGATCGAGTTGCGTGACCTCCACATTACCGTTGGAGTCGACAAAGATAGCGCTCGCCGTGGGGTCGACGATGGAGGCCATCGGTGCGGTGACCGGAGAAGCCGTTAGCTCCGGAGGCTGTAGTATCCTGGTTTGCAGCGGCGAATAAGTCAGTTCGGCGCCGTCCTTGCGAAGGGAGCTTTCGGCTCGACCGTGGAAGCCGTAGAACGTTTGCTCAAAGCTGCCACGCTGATCGGTTTCGGCCGTCAGATGGTGGCGATCGTCATACTGAAAATTACGCTGCGAACCGTCCGGATCTTCAATCGTCACGAGATTACCGGCCGTATCATAGCTGAGCCTGGTTACTCGCCCTGCCGGATCGGCAATCTTCGACACGCGATTGTTCACATAGGTCAACGTTGTATGTAGGCCGACGGGATCGATGATCTCGCTCAACAAGCCTGATGCGTACACGAATTCCGTCACGTTTCCAAGGCGATCGCTCACGGTTTGCAGTAGCCCGGCGGCGTTGAACTCGTAGACCGTTTGGTCCGTTAACGTCCGCGAGTAGCTGCCGTCAGCGTTCTTGATGAGCGTCGTGAAATCGCCCGACGGCGAATTGTAAGATTCACCAGCGGCTGCGGGAGGCATGAATCGGAGCGTCAGTCCGCCGCCATCGATAAGCAGGATCGAACCATCCGGGTTTTCGACCAGTCGCTGGAGTCCTCCCAGTTGCCAACCTGCGCCGAACTGCGAATTGATATCGTTGACGACGGTGACGGAGCCGCTGCTTTCGGACAGTGTTCCTGTCAATGCTCCCGAGGCGGCGCGGAGGAGCAATCCTTGTTTGAGCGTGTAGTCGTAGACCCCGGTTGGGCTCGAAGCAAGATCGCCTTGCAGAGCGGCTTCGATCGTGTTGGTCCCGCTCGGTAATTGCCAAAAATGGAATCCTCCCTCCGACAAACCGGCTCCGGAATACCCATCGACGAGCATCGAAAGGCCGCCGCGGGTAAACGTCAAGTTGGCTGCGAGCATCCGACCGTCGCCGACCGCGTTGTCGAAACCGAAATGTAAAATCGGCTGCGGGTCGGCGTTGGCGGAATCGTAGCGTAGCGTTAGTCCACGAGTTGCTCCGAGCGAACTGTAAGTGACCAACTCGTGCGTTTCGATGATCGCTCCCGAGTGAAGTTCAACTTGGCTGTTCACCTTTTCCGAAGCGATACACGAGGGGCAATTCTCGTCGATGTTCTGCGTCTTCGAAAGCATGTTCGAGACAGCTTCCACGAGCCGAGCGAAGAAATGCCAACTACTGTTTCTCACTCCACCGGAGATCGTTTCGATGCGTAGTCCGTCGCTGCTGACACGCCCGTCGCCCACGTCATCGAACTCGCCGGTCACCGGGTTAATCGACCACAGGTCCATCTCGGTGCCAGGAGGCCAACCGGAGCGGTTCGGAAAAGTGAGCGGCGCGGGCTGTGTGAAGACCATGTCGGCCGGTTGGATCGTGACAACCGTGTCCGGTAATAGGTTGGCGGGCAGCGCCGCGGGAGTCAGGGCACGGGGTACTTCCGTGATACTGAGCAAGCCGTCGAACATGGTATCGTCACGATTTTGCAGCGTTCCCGCAGCGACCTCGAGCGTTGCCATTTCACCGGGAGCGATTTCCTGCTGGACCATGGTATCTTGATTGGGGTCGATCGTCGTTCCACCGGCAACATCCAGTTTCGGTAAATAAATCGGACGTAGGATGACATTGTCAACGCTGACATAGGCGGGATGGTCGAGCATCAAGGGAAGGCGTTCGGCGACGAAAGGATAGGAATCGGCACCGGTGAGGGAGTCCCCGTGGACTTTGATGGTGTTGTCTGTGCCGCCGGGGCTGAGGCCGGTGTCGTGGGCGACGAGTTGGCCCCAGATGGCGAACAGGTTGGTGGCGCCGCGGCTGTTCAGCGCGCTGCTGGTCTGATCGAACAGGGCGTTGCTGATGGCGCGGGCGTTGGGAAGATCGGGGCCGGCGGGTGTGCTGATGCCGTAGGCGTAGCCGGGCGTGTAGTTGACCAGCAGGTCGCTGCCACGGGCACCAAGTGCCGGATCGGTCAGGTTGTTGCCGCTGCCATCCAGCGAACGCAGTTCGGTCGGCGTTTGAGATGCGGCGTTGCCGCCGGGTGTCGGTGCGGCGGGCGCAGTGCTGATCGTAAACACATTGGTCGCCAAGCCCGTGATGTCCGTGTTGCGCTCGATCAAGTCGGTCATTGTGGTGTCGCGGATGGCTTGCAAGTCGGCGGCCGTGAACTGGCTGTTCTCGTACCAGAGACGGTCGCCACCGCGTAGCCGCTGAAATTGATCTTGCAGGATCGTCCAAAACGTCTCGCCGACCATCGCTTCGGCCTTGTGATCCTCGGCCAGTCCTCCCACGAACAGATCGACGTCTTCGACCGATGCGTACACCGCAGCCAAAGCCGTTTGTAGGTCCGCATTGGAAGTGACATCGGCGAACGTGGCGGCAGGCGTCAAACCCAGATCGCGGCGAGTTTGATTGAAGCTCGGCAAACCCATGTCTCGACCGCGCTGGATGTCGATCGCGCCCAGATCCAGGCCGCCGGCACCGGGCGGGCCAAACAGAAAGTTTCGCAGGTCGTCGATGATCTGCGGATCGATCTCGGCGATCTGTTGCGTCGCCATACCACGCAGATACGGCTCGATGCCGTCGTTGGCAATCGGCTCGGGATTGAAGAAGGTTTCCAGCAGCGACAGTGGGCCGCCTGATAGCGAATCGCCGTTGTCGTCCAGTCGCGGCAACTCGGACAGGCTCGTGCTGTGCCCAAAACGGAAGGCGGCCACGGAAAACAGTGCGCTGATCCGCGGATCGACCGCCGCGTCGTAGCCGCTGTATGTCGGCAGCGAGTCCTTGCCCAACAACAGCGGCAGGAATTCGTCGTACGTGATGTGCTGCAGCAGCGCCCCGACCCACCGCCGCGCCTGTTCGTAAAGCGCGTCGCCGGTCAAATTCGGATCGGCGGCTTTCAGTTCGTCGGCCTTGCGGTTGTGCTCGCGGACCAGCAGCGTTTGCAGGCTGAGCAGCGCCGGGTTGTCGTTGACCCGTACGTCACCGGCAGCAAACAACGTGGCCGGATCGACGTGCGAATCGTTTTCGTTCTCCAGCGGGCCGTCCGGGAAATACGTGCTGTTGTTCAGCGGCAGCAAATCACCGGTCGACATCTTCAACTTGCCCGTGCCGTCGTTCGTGCGCAGCGCTGCGGCCCGCGCCGGATCGCTGCCGTACACGACACTACCGTCCAAAAACGTGCTGACCAAGTTGGGGAACTGCCGCGGGTTGGCGGCCGACGTGCCGGTCGACGTGTCGTAGCCGGCGCGGAACAGCGGAATCGTCTTGCCGCCTTCGGACAGCGGATCGAATTGCGGATCGCCGGTCGGCACCGCGATGTCGTACGCGTCCGTCGGCACGGTGAACGATGGAAGCTCCAGCGTGAACGAACCAGCGGCTGTCGTTGTGGTCTGAAACCGGCCGACTTCGATCGGGACATGGGCCAGCGGCGTGCCGTCGGTATCCAGCACCTGGCCGGAAATCCGCGTCATCGTGTGCGGATCGGCCACGACGTCGATTGTCACCGTCTGCGGCGTCTGCAACGTGCCGTCGGTAGCGATCGCGACAAATGTGTAACTGCCGAGTTGATCGGGAGTTGGCGTCAATCGTAGCGAGCCGTTGCCGTTGAACGTCAGCGATGGCATCGTATCGGCGGGCTGCAACGAAAAATGCACTGCGTCGCCGTCTGGATCGGTGGCCGACAGCGTCACGTTCAACGAGGCACCGGGCATCATGGTAATCGGAGCGATCGGGTCGAAGACTGGTGCCTGGTTGGCCACTCCGGCCCACAGGTCGGCCGTCCAGGAGAATCTTGCCTGGTTGGTAACGTCCAGCGTCACTTCGATTGCGTCGCTAGTCGCGCCGTGGTCGAGCCCGCCCGAGCGAATCGCATCGTGGAACGAAATATACGGATTCCCGCTCGGGCTCGTTCCCGTGGCGTTACGGAGCGAGACATCGCTGGGAAGCCCAGTCAACTCGACGGCCACGTCGCGCCCGGTCGGCGTACCGTTGTTGTGGACTTGCACATCGGCCCGGTACTCGCCGCTCGCCCGGTCGTACCGCACGTTGGAAACCACGGCTGCGAGATCGGAACTCTTCGTCAGCGCATTAAAATCCAGTGTGGCTCCGGCGGCGACGTAGGCTTTGTGGGGCACGAACGTTGGGGTCTGCAAACCATCAGGATTGACGTCATTGCTCGTGGGCCGTACGACCACCCGCGTGCCATTGTCGCTGTCGCTGTTGAGCAACTGAAAGACGAGCTTTCCTTGGTCTTTATCGGCCAGCAACGTCAAATCGATTTCCACCACCTGGCCGTCATACCGCACCAGACCGGGAACGAAGTCGGCCCGGTCGCCGGACAGTGCAAAGATCGACGTGCCGTTGACACCTCGGTCCAGCAGCGTCGTACTCGGATCGTCCTTGTCGACCAGATAGACGACAAACGTGTCTTCCAACGTCGCGGACGTATCGCTGTGGTCGAACGTCGTATCGACTTCGAAGCGGTAGGTGCGGGAGCCGGCGGCTTGCCCCAGCCCGATGACAATCGACTTTTGATTAGCCACCGCGCCTGGATCGTTCAGCGTGATGGGAAGCTGGAACCCCTCGTTGATCGAATTGATGACCTGCAGCACATCGATGGGCGAAACGAAGTTGTCACCGCTGACGTCAGGATAGGGCTCGCCGCTCTGGCGAGGTGCGGTAACCGGCTGGATGCCATGTTCGTTGATGTAGTTGATCGGGATCAGCGCATCCACCGGCGAGATCGCATGATCATTATTGACATCTAGCGAAACCACCGGGTTCTGCCAATTCGCCGCCAGCAGGAGTCGCGATTCGAGTGACTCCAGCACTAGTGCTCGATGATGTTGCCTGCTACGGCTTCTCGATCTGCTGGGACGTGGTGTCGTATGTCGAGTTCTTGGGCTGCGACTCACAAGTCTTTTCTCCCCGCGACGGGCACGTAAAAGTAGTGGATTTTTGTTGAGAAATCAGTATAAGCGAAATGCTACAGGGATTGTAGTTATTCTATGGGAATCGCTTGGTGATGCTGCCGCTTGTTAAAGGCCAAGGAGTGACGAATTTCTTTCATCCCATCTGGCTTCGCCAGTGCCGTCCTGAATTGAATGTGATCGTGCGTGTCGGGCGACATACCCTGAGTCCTGCGTTCCCTGTCCCGTTGCCCGGCAAAGAAAAGCACTGGCAAAGCCAGTGGCACACGGATTAACATGCCGGCCTTGCGAGCTTGGTGCCCATAACATCCTCCCAAGCGTCAATTAGTCGGTGGCGGTAGCGGACGAGACGTCGATTTTCGGCTGCTGCAATCGCAATAGCCACACGCTCACGCACAGCGCGAGTACACCGAGGCTAACAATCTGCGAGATGGTGAGCGCGGTTCCCAACTGGCCCGATTCATCAGTACGTATTGCCTCAAGCAAAAACCTCGCCGTTGAGTACAGGGCGAAGAGTAACAGCAAGATATCGCCATGCCGCTGCCGAAATGGGTACGCAAACCACACGAGAAAACACAGTAGCGCCGCGTTGATCGAGCTGTAGATCTGAGTGGGATGAACGGGACGGCTTCTGGCTGGCAGTTGGTCGATCGTCCAGGAGATATCGTCGTCATTGATCGTGATTCGTGGCGATCCGGTCAGCAGAATTCTTTGTGCCGATTCAAGGTTCGTCACTTCTCGACCATTCAAGCGATGGACCTTCGTGCCTGTCTTTAGACCAGCCGCTTCGGCTTTGCCGCCGTGTCCAACATCGACGACGACCACGTTGTCGCTCGCGTCAATACCGAGACGAAATCCATGCAGTTGACCAATCGCCAATTGATGTGCGTAGGGCGGACTATAGTTCCCCAACTCAACCGAAGCATGTTCCGGAAACGTGATTGCCAGCGGCCAACCTTCGCAGGTTCCACCGTAACAACAGCCATTCATCAAGCATCCAATCCGCCCGAAGGCCAGACCGATCGCCATGCCGGGCGCGATCACGTCGCCGAGCGCAAACATCGAGATCTGCTTTCGGCGCGAGAATAAATACAGGGCCAGGATGCCACCGATCACGGAACCATACACGACCAAGCCGCCTTCGGTGAACTTTAGGACGGCACCGAGCGTTGCCAGTGGCGTTTCGCGACTGAATTCATCCCACTTCTGAATCACATAAAACGCTCTCGCTCCGGCAATCGCAATGATGAACAGCCAAAACGCCAGCGAGTAGATCAGCTCCGGGTCCATACCAATTTGCTTTGCCCGATAGATACTCAACGACATGCCGGCGACGATGCCGGCAAGCACGAACATGCCGTAGCCCCGGATCGGCAAGCCGAGCGGGGCCATTGCTGGCGGGCGAACTTCCAGGTTCGGCAGCAATGCATACAGCGCTACGCCGAAGATGGCCATGAGCGGCAAATACCCGAGTACTTCGGAACTCCAGCCGTGGCGGCGACTTAATACCACCAACAAGACGACACTGAAAACCAGCCAAACGCCCAACGCCCAGCCCAACCCGAACACGGGAATGCCGAACAGTTCATGCGGAATGTAGAAGAGCGTCTGTCGC
Source organism: Planctomycetota bacterium (assembly GCA_963204995.1). Classification (GTDB taxonomy): domain Bacteria; phylum Planctomycetota; class Planctomycetia; order Pirellulales; family Pirellulaceae. The sequence continues at coordinate 11,856 of CAUJKL010001009.1, forward strand.
ATCCGATCTTTCTCGGTCTCATTTTGCGGGAAGCAGCGTGTTATCAATCAATCGAGTAGCGCCAACATAGACAGCGATTAACGCGACTGCGGGGCGATCGATCTGGTCAATCGGTTTCAGCGTACACGCATCTGCGACTGTCGCGTAGTCGATCTTCGTCACACCCGCACGGTGAAGTATGTCGTGCATGCATTTAGTGACAGCGGCACTGTCCGTCATTCCGGCTTGAACCAGTCGAGCTGCTTCGCTCACAGCCTCGGACAGGGCGACAGCGCGCACGCGATCCTCCGGGCTGAGATATCGATTGCGTGAACTCATGGCCAGCCCATCCGGCTCACGGACGATTGGACAGACTTGAATCTCGACCGGGATGTTCAAATCTTCGACCATGTGGCGAATCACCTGACATTGCTGGTAATCCTTCTGCCCGAAAAAGGCGACGTCGGCGGGGAGCAAATTGAATAGCTTAAGAACGATCGTCGCCACGCCGCGAAAGTGTTCAGGGCGAAACTGTCCTTCCAAGGGATCAGAAACTGCGGGCGGCAAAACATACGTCGAGAACCTGTCGGGATAAAGCTCTTCGCGTTCCGGCATGAAGACCAGATCGACGCCAAGTTCGCGCAACGCTTTCAAATCCTCGTCGATCGTCCGGGGGTACTTGCTAAAATCTTCCGTCGGACTGAACTGTGTTGGATTCACGAAGATCGTTACGGCGGTGAAATCGCAACATCGTTTTGCGGCCCGAACCAGACTCAGGTGCCCTTCGTGCAGGGCTCCCATCGTGGGTACTAGCCCGATTCGTTTGCTTTCCGCACGTGCCGAACGGATGCAACGTTGCACTTCGGATCGCGTGCGTGCGATGTGGATTGTTTCTTCAGACATGATATGCGTCAGTGCTACATTGCGAGGATTGCCGCAACGACCTCCTCTTCGTTCCAAGCTGCGTTGGCTGCATCCAATCGTAACGAAGGCGGCTGTCCGGGACCGAGGAGCTGTTTGCGAAGCTCGCGTTGAATCTGAATGATCGCCTCCGTTTGTTCATCGGGAATCGCCCCCCGCAGATCCCATTCGACAATAACAATCAACTTAGGGGCGGCGACATGATCGCCGCAGTCCAGCAGCGCGGCTTCTAATTGCTCTAGTTCTTCCGAATGCAACTCGTTCGCATAGGCCAAGCACTGTCTCAGCCAGAAATCACTGATCGCATACTGATTCAGCCTAGAGCCCGTAACACCTCGAAGCAACTCACAACTGCGACGCAGAAATTCTAACTCTGCCTGTAACGACGGACTAGGTGCGGAATCGATGGGACTCCGGCCGGATTGCCGTTCGAGTACCGTCACGGCCTTGGTCCTTGCTGCGACAGCTTCCGCAAGCTTGGATTTTCCAACTTTCGGAACGCCGGTAATGGCGACATAATTCGGTGCTTGCTCAAGGTGCTCCAATAGTTGCGAAATGCTACGACCAAGCAGCGGGTGCAACATCTGCGGAGCAATCTCGGCAGCCGGTGTTAATACGAATCGTCGAAACGCCATTCGCGGGTGGGGCACAACGAGCGATTCTTCGTTCAAGATAAGATCGTCATACAGAAGCAAGTCGAGGTCCAAAGATCGCGGTCCCCAACGAACTGCTCTTGTTCGTCCCGCTCGCGACTCCAATTCGTGCAACACAGCCATTAGTGCGGTTGGTGAGAGTGACGTCTCGATATGTGCGGCTGCGTTAACGAACGAATCTTGACCAGCCGGGCCGCCAATCGGCTGCGTAATGTGAGGCCGGCTCACTCGACGTAGCGAAACAGCAGAGTTCGATTGTAAATCTCCGAGCGCCGAATCGATGACAAGCGAGCGATCACCCAAGTTGGAGCCGATGCTGATCAGACACTCTGCCACGTTCTTGCTCAACAGAAACGACGAAGCACAAAAAAGCGACGACGCGGAAGTTCCGTTTCCGCGTCGTCGCTAATATGAGCCTAACGCGATCCGTGCGTAGTCGACTCGCAGAAACTCGGGGAGGACATCCAAACCACGGCCGAAGCCGCCGGCTCTCGTTCCAATCGGGCACCGCCCCCCGCGTTACTCATCTAGCTATTTGAGGCTGGTTTTCAATTTGCAAAACACATTTTCAAAACGGAGCTTCGCGAGAAACAGCACAACACAGCAAGCCAACGCAACGAGCGCAGCAGCTACGCCTTGTATTTGCACCTATAACGACCGAGACAGCAGTTTCAGTCGCATATCGCCTCGCATCAACTCATACGGGGCGGAAAGAATCGCGAAGTTCCGTTAACAACAGAGACCACATTGTGCGGACTCAACGCGACTTGTCAAGGAAGTCAACGACGACTTTTTTTCTTGTCGCAAAGTTTCTGCAGAGACGGCCTTTTTGCTCTTGCAATCTGCCGAAGATTCGCGCACGCGGCGAGGCCGATCGTTAGCGGTTGAACGGGCTCTAGAGTTCGATGCGTCGTCCGATTGTGCGGATTATTCAGGCGACCATTCGCCAGTGCGGCGGATGTATCGACGAGACTGCTTGAACCTAGCGGCGCATGCAACGTAGTATGGAAGGCTTACCGACACGAGTCGAACTATGCCACGCACGGAAATTATTGTTCATGAAATCTTGCTCTACCGAAGATGACTTGTCTTCCGAGTCGCTACGAGACATCGTATTGCGTCTGGCCGACGATTTGCAGACGCGAGTGGCTGAAGGAATATCGAGTAATCGCGTCGAGTTACTTGAGCGTTTGATCGGTCGCGACGCATGTCGACGCTTGGGAATCTATGCGTTACCGGCGGACTTCGTATTGTCGGTCGTGATTCCCGTCTACAACGAAGCCAAGACACTCGAAAAAGTTATTGCGCGAGTACGCGAAACTCACTTGCCAATGGAGATCATCTGTGTCGACGATGGCAGCCAGGATGGTACACGAGAAGTGCTCGAGCGGCTTGCGGTGGAGCAGGACATCAAGGCCGTGTTTCATGGCAAGAATCAAGGCAAAGGGGCTGCCCTGCGAACCGGATTCATGGAAGCAACGGGCGACATTGTCGTCGTGCAAGACGCGGACATGGAGTACGATCCGCAAGATATCAGGCTGCTACTCCAACCGATTCTAGATAATACTGCCGATGTCGTTTATGGCAGCCGATTCAATGGCCCCGATCGGGCGGTTTCTCCTCTTTGGCATCTCGCCGCCAACAAATTGATCACTAATCTGTTCAACGTGTTTCATGGACATCGCTTCACCGATGTCGAGACGTGCTACAAACTATTTCGCCGCGAATTGATCCAGGAAGTCGCACCGAAGCTACGAGAAAATCGATTTGGTATTGAATTGGAAGTAACGGCACGCTTGCTAAAGAACCGGAACGTTCGATTCCACGAGCGGCCGATTCGCTATGACCGCCGATCTTACGCCGAAGGAAAGAAAATTGGCTGGCGAGACGGACTTTGGGCGCTTTGGTGTATTGTCCGCTATTGATTCGACGATCCGCTAACGCGAATGGGCAATGGTCATTCGAGTGGCCAGAATTCCCTACGAGGCTGTGATTTTATTGGGTGGGATAGGCTTCCAGCCTGTCAGAAATACGGGGAAAATGACAGGCTGGAAGCCTATCCCACGTTTTTTTCACAACCCCTACGACAATTCCACCCACCTTCGCCGTTGCTCCTGCTAGCACGTTCGATCTTGACCTTGTTGATACCGCCGGATATTCTCCGCAGCCCGAACTTATCAGTTTGGGTACGCAGTTCTCGTCTCGCGGCAAGCTTCCTCGTCAAAATGGATCGACACAATGTCGCATTCCCACGCGTTTCAACGGCGGCAAATGTTGCTCGCTCTCGGTGCCATTTGTGCAAGTGGGTGCAGCTCCCCTCTGTTTCTCGCACAGAGTCCAGATGTCGGTGAGTTTGAAAAGCTGGTGGAAGAAGAAGATGCGACCAAGTTCGTTGGCGATCTGGCGGCGACCTGGGGCGATCGCTACATGAAGATCGAAGGGGTCGCCCTCGTCACTCAGCTGAATGGAACGGGAAGCAACCCGCCCCCATCGCCGCTGCTGGAGCAATTGAAGAAAGAGATGCAGACGCATGAAGTCCGTGGATCGCGCGACGCGTTAGCATCAAAAGATACGGCCATGGTCATGGTTGGCGGCTACATTCCGCCCGGAGCCCAAAAAGGCGATACCTTCGATCTCAGAATTAGCACGCCACCGCGTTCGCGAACGGAATCACTGCGAGCCGGTTGGGTTATGCCGGCTCGACTGCGGCAGGTGGTGATCATCGACAATTCGCTCCATTCCGGAAATGTTGCAGGAATCGGGCAAGGTGAAGTCCTCGTCGACGCCTTATTTAATCCGACAGGTGACGAGACCGGCGAAACGCGTGGACGGGTCATTGGCGGTGGGGTAGTGATGGAACCGCGACGTTTCGGACTCGGAATTTATGACGAGCATACTTCGGTTCGCACCAGTGCGATGATCGGCGCGGCGATCAATGATCGCTTCCATCATTACGATCGTGGCGAACAGTCGGGGGTGGCGAAGCCCTTGCGCGACAATCAAGTCGAACTTGCATTGCATCACCGCTACAAACACAACTTCAATCGTTATAAGTACGTCCTGCTCAATATCGCGGTTGGCGAGACGCCGGCCGAACGATCCGTTCGCCTGCTGAAGCTCGACCGAATGTTGCACGAGCCGATCACCGCTCAGCGCGCGGCCATTCGCTTAGAGGCGATTGGGCACGATGCCGTTCCGATCTTGCGCAAGGGTGTCGCTTCCTCCGATCCCGAGGTGCGATTCTACGCTGCCGAGGCGATGGCCTATTTAGATGAACCGTCTGCGGCCGAACCGCTTTACAACGCCGCGCGTGTCGAGCGAGCGTTCCGTTGGCGAGCCATGACGGCATTGGCGGCAATGGAGCATGCTGCGGCGCAAGACGCACTGATTAAGTTGCTCGATTCGCCGAGTTCCGAAACTCGCTACGGCGCGTTCCGAGCATTACGCGTGAGCGATCCGAGCGATCCTCTGGTCAGTGGGCAAGTACTTGGCAAGAGCTTTGGATACCACACGATTGGCAGCAAGGCCGATCCAGTGATCCATTTCTCCAAATCAATGCGTCCAGAGATTGTCGTCTTTGGACACGGGCAACGGATCGATCCACCAGCTTTTCTCTTTGCCGGCAAAGAGATCATGATCAAAGCGGTGGACCGCGAGAAGTTGAAAGTCAGCTCGTTCAAGCCCGGCAAAGAAACGGAAAACGTGTTCTGTGCTCCGACCGTTGATGACCTGATCCACGCGATCGTCGAATTAGGAGGTGGCTATCAAGAGGTGCTCATTGCGATTCAGGCAGCGAAGAATGGTGGCTACCTCGACGCAAGAGTCGAAGTAGGAGCTTTACCGTCGCCGACGCGTTCCTATCATCGCGAGGACGATAGCACCGTCGCCGAAAGCCGCTACCACGTAACCGACCAGATTCCTGCGATGTTCGAAGATCAGCTGGACGAAATGCAAGCGGATAAACCGACGGATGATCTGCTGGATGCGCCGAATATTGACGCTCCAGAGCCGACAGAGGAAGGCTGGTTTGCTAAGATGAAGGGCTGGTTTTAGGAGAGTCGAGAGTCGAGAGTCGAGAGTCGAGAGTCGAGAGTCGAGAGTCGAGAGTCGAGAGTCGAGAGTCGAGAGTCGAGAGCGGAGAGTCGAGAGCCAGATGCAGATGCAGACGCGAGCAGCGAGCGATCGCAAGCCCGCCGGTGATCTTTAATTCTCCCTCATCCCTCATCCTTCATCCCTCATCCTTCATCCCTCATCCCTCATCCCTCATCCTTCATCCCTCATGCTCAAAGCTCTAGAACTCATCGGCTTCAAAAGCTTCGCCGACAAGACTCGCTTTGAGTTTCCGCCGGGGATCACGGTCGTCGTCGGACCGAACGGCTCGGGCAAGTCGAATATCGTCGACGCCATGAAATGGGTGCTCGGCGCTCAAAGCGCCAAGGCGCTGCGCGGCAAAGACATGTCGGACGTGATCTTCAAAGGATCGTCCGAGGGCGGGCGGAAGATGCTCAACGCCGCCGAAGCCACCATCATCTTCGACAACAGCGATAATCGCTTGCCGATCGAAGCACCCGAGGTTCACGTCTCGCGACGCGTGTACCGAAGCGGCGAGAGCGAATACCTAATCAATGGCCAGCCGTGCCGTTTGAAAGACATCCGCGACTTGTTTCGCGGCACCGGCGTCGGAACGGACGCTTATAGCCTGATCGAACAAGGCAAAGTCGAGAAGATGTTGCAGGCTTCGGCCAAAGACCGTCGCGCGATGTTTGAAGAGGCGGCCGGTATTAGTCGCTTCAAAGCCAAAAAGGTCGAGGCGCAGCGTCGGCTGGGACGTGTCGATCAGAATCTGTTACGCCTGTCAGACATCGTCGAAGAAGTCGACAGTCGCTTACGAAGCGTGCGGTCACAAGCCACGAAGGCACGCCGCTATCGTGAGTATTCGGGGCGATTGCAGCAACTCCGCACGCAAGTTGGCATGACCGATTGGTGGCGATTGTCGCGTGATGTCCATCAAGGAGAAGCGGAGCAACAGCGGCTGCGCGACGAATCCGCCGCCCTCGCAGCCGAGCTGGAGGCGCTCGACGCTCGCTCGCTAGAACAGGATGTCGAAATCACGAACGCGGTCGAGATGTCTCGCGTCAGCGAAAATCAACTCGCTCGAAATCGCGAGCAGATCGTCGTGCGAGAATCCTCGTGTGACCAGTCGCGCGCCGCGATGCAAGATCTCGAAGACATCGCCGCTCGCCATCGCCGACAACTCGCGGCCATGACGGGCCGAGCGGGAGACTTACAAGCACGGCTTCGAGAGACGACGGAAGGGTTGCGTGACGCACAAGATGCCTACCAACAGACGAAGACGCGTGTCACGAGTTTTGAGCGCGCGCTCACGGAAGCTACGTCGCAACTTGATGCGCTCCGATCGCAACGAGAGTTACGACGTGCGGAGTACTCCGAGGGCCTGAAGAGCGTATCGACCCTGGAAAGTCGAATCAGCACTCGCGAGTCGCAATTGGAAACGATCTGCGCTGCTCAAGAGCGTGCCAAACGGCGACTGCAGGAGCTCGGGACGGCTGCGCGAGCGTGCTCGGAGGATTTGCAAACGGCGTGCAGTGCCGAAGAAGCCCTCACGCAAGAGGTCGCCACCAAGCGTTCGGCACTCGAATCAGCACGCGGAAACCTCGCCGCATTGCGAGAAGAACTCGCCATCAAGCAGCGCGAATTAAATGAACTTCAACATCGGCAGAGCACAGTTCGCGAACGTGCCTTGGTGCTGGAAGAGTTGGAAGAGAGCCGCGAGGGACTAAACGCTGGTGTGCGCGACGTACTGGTTGCCGCTGGCGATGCGACCGACGGGCCGCTCACCGATGTGCAGGGTCTCGTGGCCGACTTGCTGCAAGTGTCCGTCGACATCGCTCCGTTGGTGGATGTGGCGTTGGGCGAGCGGGCTCAGCATCTCGTCGTGTCGGGCGATTCACTTGTCGAGGAACTGCAAAGTGGCCGCTACCGGCCCGCTGGCCGAGTCGGCTTTATGCAGCTCGAAGCCGCACCAGATGATCGCCAGCGTGCAAATCTCGCTGGTCGACCGGGCGTGATCGGTCGCGCCGATCAATTGGTAACTTGTAGCAAGCATTTTGATCCAATCAAGCAGCGCTTACTCGGCGATACTTGGTTTGTCGAATCGTTGTCGATCGCTTTGGCGTTGTGCGGGACTGCGGGTCGGGGCTGTCGCTTCGTTACCAAGACAGGCGAATTGGTCGAGCCTGACGGCGCGATCATCCTCGGTCCGAAGCTCTCGGTCATGGGACTCGTGTCGCGGCGCAGCGAACTTCGCGATCTACACGCACAAGTCGAATCACTGCGCGTCCGGCTTGACGTTGCGGTCGCCGAAGTCACGTCTTTGACGACCAACGTTAAATCGCAAGACGCCGCCGTCACGCAAATTGATGCCGAGTTTGGCGAAGTAAATACCTCGCTGGTCGCGACACAGGCTCAAACTAGATCGCTGCGCGAGCGATTGGAGAACTTGAACCGCGAACAGGAATCGCTGACAGCAGAGGCCGCCGCTTCGCTTGCCGAGCAACAATTGCTCGACAACGATTTGGAAACCGATCGCACTGAATTGGCGAAGTTGGAAGGAATTATCGCGACGGTCGAGGCTGCCGTTCGATCGCTCGAGAGCCGCTTGTCCGACCTGGAGAAAACTCGCGAAGAACATGCCCACGAAGCGACCGCCGCGAAAGTCGATCTGGCCAAAAGCGAACAGCGTTTGGAAAGCCTACAAGCTCGGATGACTCAGTTTGAAGAGGATCGCCGCGAGCGAACGCGAGCGATTGATGATTCGCGAAATCAGCTGGCGGAGAGTTCTGAGAGACTGATCGATACGCGACGTGAAATCCTCCGGACGACCTCGGAATTGGCCGAACTGTATCTGCGGAAGGAGCTGATCGAAGCCGAGATCGCAACGCGAGCGACCGAACGAGAGCGTTTGCAAGTCGAGAAACGCGAGCTGGCGGCAGCGCTGCAAACGTTGCGGCGCAGATCGCAAAAGCTCGATGAACAGATTCACCAAAAAGAGTTGGTCGTCGGCAATTTGCAGCACGAACGCCGTACGCTGGCCGAGCGTATTCGCGACGACTACGGAATCGACCTCGCCGAAGCCGGGAACGAATCGAGCATCGAGGAGCAGCAGGAGCGCGAAGAGGTCGAAGCCGAAATCGACGAACTGCGTCGTAAGCTCAACAACATCGGTGCCGTGAACATGGAGGCGTTAAACGAGTTGGACGATTTGGAAACTCGCTTCACCTCCCTATCAGGCCAGTACAAAGATCTTGTTTCCGCCAAGGAATCGCTCGAACGGATTATCACCAGGATTGACGCCGATAGTCGGCGACTGTTCGAGGAAACTCTCGAAGCGATTCGCCAAAACTTTCAAGTCCTGTATCGAAAGGCGTTTGGCGGTGGGCGCGCAGATCTCGTCATGGAAGCCGGTGTCGATCCGCTCGAAGCCGGTGTCGACATTATCGCGACGCCACCAGGAAAGCCTTCGTTTGACAATTCGCTGCTGAGCGGTGGCGAGAAGGCCCTCACGGCCGTGGCCTTGCTGTTGGCCATCTTTCAGTATCGCCCGTCGCCGTTCTGCGTATTGGATGAGGTGGATGCTCCGTTCGACGAGGCCAATATCGGTCGGTTCGTCGACGTGCTGCGAGGCTTCCTGGATTGGACCAAGTTCATCATCGTCACGCACTCAAAAAA